>JAEYXX010000071.1 GCA_023431055.1 Pseudomonadota bacterium | reverse complement strand
CTTGCGAGGGTCATGAACGCATCGCCTTCCCATGCGCGTGGCGCACAGTGGCGTATCGATGCGGTCGCTCGCTTACCGTTGCGGGGGCAGCGTCGGACTTCAACCGACTTCCCGTTTCACCTCACGCACGGCGGCGTGAGACACCTGAAGCGGGGCGGATATGACCACCAGCCCCCAATCAAGTCAAGGCGGGGCTGTTGTGGGTTGGCTCAGGCGTAGGCTGGACAAGACGCCGCGTGTCCACCATAGCGACTAGTTGCCGCCCTGCCCATCGATACGCAAATCCGGCAGCGCCCTACCCGCTATCAGGCGCTCATCGACCAGACGGATCACCGCCGCCTCGTCCTTGATGCCGTACCACTCGCCCTGTGGATAAAGGCTTGCGGTCGGGCCCAGATCGCAGGGAAATTGGCACTGGCTGCGGGTGATATGCACACCGCCCTCGCACTCCAGCTTGCCGGCGGCCTTGAGCCGCTGACGCAGGGTTTTCCACAAGCCCAGCGCGCCCTTGCGCGTGCAGCGCGGGCCGTTGCACAGCAGCAGGCGCTGCGCATGAGGCGGAATCTGCGACCAGGCGTGATGTTCCGGCACCGGCGGCACATCACTGCAGGGCAGATGCGCTTCGCGGCGTTCGAGCAGCGCGCCCAGGCCATCGAGCCAGGCGTCCTCCAGCGCCGTGCAGACCACGAACACATCTGCCCCGTCACCGCGCTTGGCGATGCATTCACGCAGCCAGTCGCGGTACGCGACGTCGGCGCGTGGCTCCAGATCCACCACCAGCAGCGGTCGCGGCGCATCGATGATGGCCTGCCAGAAACCCTCCTGCTCGCTGTCATGCAGATGCGCCTCGTCCAGCAGCGCTTCGATACGTTGCTGCAGGCGCTCGGACGATGCACCACGCCCCAGGCCGGGGCCGATAAACAGGATGCGGGCGTAAGGGGCTTGGCTCATGACGGTCTCCAGAACGGGCCGGCAGTCTAGCAGCGCGCCGAGCTGTGAAGGCAATCCGGGTGGACGTCGCCTTTTACGTCCACCATAACGGTGGATCGATAAAACGCGATGCAACCGCCGCGACGATCGCAAGCGTAGGGCGGGTGCAACCCGCCAGGCCGGCGTTGGCGGGTTGCACCCGCCCTACAAGCACAGCGCCTCGTAGAGAGCGTCCAACTCCGCAAACTCGCGCGCTACCACCGGCAACTCAGGCCGGCGCAACAGCAAAACCGGCAATCCAAGCTCACGGGCCACCTGCAGCTTGGGTTCGGTGGAGGCGCTGCCGCTGTTCTTGCTCACCAGCACGTCGCAGCGGATGCGCGCGAATAGCGCGCGTTCCTCGTCCAGCGCGAACGGCCCACGGGCGCCGATGATCTCGGCACGCGCCGGCGCCGGCTCGGCCTGTAGGCAGCGCACCGTCCAGTGCTGGTGCTCGGGTATCTCGTGCAGATGGGTCAGCGGCTCGCGCCCGGAGGTGAAGAACGGCCGCTGGAACGGCGCCAGCGCGCGGGTCAGTTCATCCCAGCCATCCACCTCGCGCCAGTCGTCATCCGGGCCCGGCTGCCAGCCGGGGCGGCGCAGTGCCCAGCAGGGCACGCTGGCGATCTCGGCGGCGCGGGCGGCGTTATGGCTGATCTGCGCGGCGTAGGGGTGGGTCAGATCCAGCAGCAGCTCGATGCCTTCGCGGTCGATAAAGGCCGCCAGGCCTTCGGCACCGCCAAAGCCGCCGACGCGCACGCGGCAAACCAGGTCATCCGGCACGCGACCAAGGCCGGCCAGGCTGTAGACGGTCTCCGGCCCGAGGCGGCGGGCCAGGCGCAGGGCCTCGGTGGTACCGCCGAGCAGCAGGAGTCGCGCGCTCACGGCTTGCGCACTGCCAGCAGGGTGATCGGCAGCGCCGCACGCCAGGTGTCGAAACCGCCCAGCGGCTGCGCCTGGGCCACAGTGAGCCGCAGCAGTTCGCCACCTTGCTGCTCACGGAAGGCTACCAGCGCCGCCTCGCTCTGAATGGTCACGGCGTTGGCCAGCAGGCGCCCACCGGGCTTGAGCGCGGCCCAGCAATTATCGAGCACGCCGGGTACGGTGACGCCGCCGCCGATAAAGATGGCATCCGGTGCCGGCAATCCGGCCAGCGCCTCGGGCGCGTGCCCGGCCACCAGTTGCAGGCCCGGCACGCCTAGGGCATCGCGGTTGTGGCGGATATGGGCCTGGCGCCCTTCGTTGGCCTCGATGGCGATGGCGCGGCAGGCCGGGTGCGCGCGCATCCATTCGATGCCGATGGAGCCACAACCGGCGCCAACGTCCCACAACAGCTCACCGGGCAGCGGCGCCAGGCGCGCCAGGGTCACCGCACGCACGTCACGCTTGGTCAGCTGGCCGTCGTGGCGGTAGGCGTCGTCCGGCAGGCCGCAGGTCGGTGGCAGCAGTTGTGCCCCGGCGTCGGCCAGACACTCCACCGCCAGCAGGTTGAGGTCGGCGCCGCGCGGCAGGTTCCAGCTCGCGGCCAGGCCATCGACACGGCGCTCATGCGGCCCGCCCAGATGCTCCAGCAGGGTCAGGCGGCTGGCACCGAAACCACGGGCGCACAGGGCTGCGGCGACCTGCGCGGGGGTGTCACCATCAGCGCTCAACACCAGCAGGCGCGTACCGGGATAGAGACGGGCATTGAGCGTGGCCAGCGGCCGTCCCACCAGCGAAACGACCTCAACCTCCTGCAACGGCCAACCCAGGCGCGCCGCCGCCAGCGACACCGAGGACGGCGCCGGCAATACCAGCAGCTCATCGGCCGGCACCTGGCGCGCCAGGCTGGCGCCGACGCCGTAAAACATCGGGTCGCCGCTGGCCAGCACGCACACCGCCTCGCCACGCCGCGCCAGCAGCGGCTCAAGGTCGAAGGGGCTCGGCCAGGTTTCCCACTCACCGCTGATGCACGGCGGCAGCAAAGCCAGCTGACGCGGCGCACCGACGATGCGCGTAGCTGCCAGCAGTGCACGGCGCGCGGCCTTGCCCAGGCCGGGGTAGCCGTCTTCACCGATGCCGACCAGGGTCAACCAGGGTTTCATCCACCTTCCTCGCAAGTAGCCGACAGGGCGCGTGTCGCGACGCCGGGCAAAGCGGGCATAATACAGCCTTCGTCGGTGCCCCATGAGTCGATACGACTCAGTAAAGGGCCTAAGGAAACTCTGAAATAGTCGTCATTCCCGCGCAGGCGGAAATCCAGAATCTCAGTAGTAACTGGGCTCCCGCCTTCGCGGGAGTGACGGTAAACGGCTATTTCAGAGCGTCCCCAAGAGGGAACACGGTAAAACCGTGGCTGCCCCCGCAACTGTAAACAGCGAGTCTGTCGTCACTGTGCCACTGGGAAACCGGGAAGGCCGCGCCAGATGAAGACCTGTCAGCCAGGAGACCTGCCGACGAACGCTGGTCGCGAGTGCCAACATCGGGCGGGGTGTACCGATGCCATGGAATCCTCCCGTGGGCGGATTTCGCTGGTTTGGTCGCCGCGTCGTTATCCACAGGTGACCGCTTGTCCACATCCGTCCGCCCTTCCGCCTGCCCCGGCCTGCTACGCATCGTCCCCGCGCTGGATGGCGGCATCTGCCGCGTCAAGCTGCCCGGCGGCGTGCTGCGCAGCGCCGAGGCGCGGGCGATTGCCGAGGCGGCCAGGCACTGTGCCAGTGGAGTGCTGGAGCTGACCAACCGCAGCAACCTGCAGATTCGCGGCGTGCTGCCGGGCCAGGAAAGCGCGCTGATCGACGCCCTGCTGAGCGCCGGCCTCGGCCCGCGCGTGGCCACCGCCGATGACGTGCGCAATCTGCTGCTCAGCCCCGCTGCCGGCCTCGACCCGCAGGCGCGGATGGACGTGCGCCCGCTGGCCAGCCAGTTGCTCGACCTGCTGCAGGACACTCCGGCGCTGCATGCGCTGTCGCCCAAGTTCGCCCTGCAACTGGACGGCGGTGAAACCCTGGCCATGCGCGAACACCCCCACGACCTGTGGCTAGCCGCCGAGGACGACCAGCACCTGCTGCTGGGTCTGGCCGGCGGCCCCATCGACACACCACTGGCGCGCATCGAAGCGTCGCAGGCAGTCGAGCTGGTGCGCCAGCTCCTGCTGCTGTTCCTCGAACTGGCCACACCCGAGCAGTCACGCATGCGCCAGTTACTGGCACAGATCCCGGCCAGCGAGCTGTTGCAACGCCTGCAAACGCGTCTGGACTTTCCCCTGCAGCCAGCACCAGCCAATTGGCAGCCTGCCGCCACCATCGAGCGCGCACCGGCGGAGATTTATCCACAGGCGCAGAGCGGCCTGTGTATAGTGGCCGCTGGCGCCCAGCTGGGCCGGTTGCACGCCGAACAACTGACCACGCTGGCCGAGCTGAGCGAGCGCCATGGCGATGGCGAGCTGCGCCTGACGCCCTGGCAAGGTCTGTTGTTGGGCAACGTCCCCGAAGCTCGCGCCCGCGAACTGCTGGCAGAGCTGGACCAGCTGGGCCTGCTGACCCATGCCGACGAGCCGCTGCTCGGCCTGGTCGCCTGCACCGGCTCGGCGGCCTGCGCGCGCGGCCTGGCCGACAGCAAGCACCACGCCCTGCACCTGGCCGAACGCCTGCGTGCAAGCGGCGCCCGCCCGCAGGTGCACCTCAGCGCCTGCCCGCGCAGTTGCGCCAGCGCCCGCGTGCAGCCCTATACCCTTTTGGCCAGCTCGCCTGACCATTACCAGCTTTATCAACGCACGCCCGAGACGCCCGGTTTCGGCCGTCTGCTGGCGCCGGCCATGACCATCGACGAGGCTGGCGCCTGGTTCGCCCGCCAACACCCCGCAGGAACATCCGATGCTTGATTACATCCGCGACGGCCAGGAAATCTACCGCCGCTCCTTCGCCACCATCCGCGCCGAGGCAAACCTCGACGGCATCCCCGCCGATCTGGAAAAACTCGCCGTGCGGGTGATTCATGCCTGCGGCATGGTCGACGTGGTGGAGGATCTGCGCTTCTCCCCCGGTGCCGGCGCTGCGGGTCGTGCCGCGCTGCTGGCCGGTGCGCCGATCCTCTGCGATGCGCGCATGGTCGCCGAGGGCATCACCCGCCCGCGCCTGCCGGCCAATAACCCGGTGATCTGCACCCTGCACGATGCCGGCGTGCCGGAGCTGGCCCGCGAAGTCGGCAACACCCGCTCGGCGGTGGCACTGGAGCACTGGCGCGAGCATCTGGAAGGCAGCGTGGTGGTGATCGGCAATGCGCCCACCGCGCTGTTCTACCTGCTGGAAATGCTCGACGCCGGCGCGCCGAAACCGGCACTGATCATCGGCATGCCGGTGGGCTTTATCGGTGCTGCGGAATCGAAAGATGCGCTGGCCGCAGACAGCCGTGGCGTGCCCTACGTGATCGTCCGTGGCCGCCGTGGCGGCAGCGCCATGGCGGTGGCCGCGGTCAACGCCCTCGCCTCGGAGGTGGAATGATGGCCGGTCGTCTGCTTGGCCTCGGCGTCGGCCCCGGCGACCCCGAGCTGCTCACCCTCAAGGCGCTGCGCCTGCTCAAATCGGCCCCCGTGGTGGCCTATTTCGTGGCCAAGGCCAAACACAATGCCGGCCATGGCGGCAATGCCTTCAGCATCATCGAGCAGCACCTGAGCGATACCCAGCAGCGCCTGCCGCTGGTCTACCCGGTGACCACCGAGAAGCTCGCCCCGCCGCTGAGCTACGAGGATGTGATTGCCGACTTTTACGACACCTGCGCGCAGCAGATCGCCCAGTTGCTCGACGCCGGCCAGGACGTGGCGGTGATCTGCGAAGGCGACCCGTTCTTCTACGGCTCCTACATGTACCTGCATGACCGCCTGGCCGAGCGCTACGAAGTGGAAGTGGTGCCCGGCGTGTGCTCGATGCTCGGCTGCGCCTCGGTGCTCGGTACACCGCTGGTGTACCGCAACCAGAGCTTGAGCGTGCTCTCCGGCGTGCTGCCGGAAGATGAACTGGAGCAGCGTCTGCGCGACGCCGAAGCCGCCGTGGTGATGAAGCTCGGGCGCAACTTCGACAAGGTGCGCCGCGTGCTGCGCAAGCTCGGCCTGGATGGCCGCGCCCACTACGTCGAACGCGCCACCATGGCCAGCCAGAAGATCGTACCGCTGGACGAAGTCGAGCCGATGGATTCGCCGTATTTCTCCATGATTCTGGTGCCCGGCCAGAAATGGCGGGGGTGAACGAGCTGCTTCGCGCCGATTGTTGATGCCTGCGAGCTGATCTTGTAGATACTCTGTTAGCGATCAAGCGTTTTTCAGGTGTTCTTCGCTGAATAGCTCGGATGAGTCGAAAGGCACGCCGAGCTTCAGGCAAGCCCAGACACCTGTCAGATATTTACGCATGACCGCAC
>JAEYXX010000070.1 GCA_023431055.1 Pseudomonadota bacterium | reverse complement strand
GATCCATCCGGCTCAAGTACTGACGACGAGAGGTTGCCGGCCGGCGAATGGTCGGTACCGGTGATGCTCGGCGACATGCCTTGGGAAGTAGGCGAACCAAAGTGGGGAAACTGTCAGACGTTCAGGCACGCGCGTTGCGCGGCCACCCCCTACACGTAGCGGAACCTGTGAGGCGTTTCGCTGCCCGAATCCATGTGTTCCCGGTTTAGCCATTGGAGTTCCCGCATGTCGATCAAGGTCGAAGACTATTACGCACCCGCCACTTTCCAGCGCATGAAGGCATTCGCCGATCAGCACGAAACCCCGTTCGTGGTGATCGACCGGCAGATCATCGCTGATGCCTACGATCAACTTGGCACCTGCTTCCCCTTCGCCAAGGTCTACTACGCGGTTAAGGCCAACCCGGCCGTCGAGATCATCGAGCTGCTGCGTGACAAGGGCTCGAGCTTCGATATCGCCTCGATCTACGAGCTGGACAAGGTCATGGCCACCGGCGTTGGCCCCGAGCGCATCAGCTACGGCAATACCATCAAGAAGGCGCGCGATATTCGCTACTTCTTCGACAAGGGGGTGCGCCTGTTCGCCACCGACTCCGAAGCCGACCTGCGCAATATCGCCAAGGCCGCGCCGGGTTCGAAGATCTACGTGCGCATTCTTACCGAAGGCTCCACCAGCGCTGACTGGCCGCTCTCCCGCAAGTTCGGTTGCCAGCCGGACATGGCCCTGGACCTGCTGATCCTGGCCAAGCAACTGGGCCTGGTGCCGTACGGCATTTCCTTCCACGTTGGCAGCCAGCAGCGCGATATCGACGTGTGGGACGCTGCCATCGCCAAGGTCAAGGTGATCTTCGAGCGCCTCAAGGAAGAAGACGGCATCACCCTGCAGATGATCAACATGGGTGGCGGCTTCCCGGCCAACTACATCCAGCGCACCAACGACCTGGAAACCTATGCCGAGGAAATCACCCGCTTCCTCAAGGAAGACTTCGGTGACGATCTGCCGGAGATCATCCTCGAGCCGGGCCGCTCGCTGATCGCCAACGCCGGCGTGCTGGTGTCCGAAGTGGTGCTGGTGGCGCGCAAGTCGCGCACCGCGGTGGAGCGCTGGGTGTATGCCGACGTCGGCAAGTTCAGCGGCCTGATCGAAACCATGGACGAGTCGATCAAGTTCCCCATCTGGACCGAGAAGAAGGGCGAGATGGAAGAGGTGGTGATCGCCGGTCCGACCTGCGACAGCGCCGACATCATGTACGAGCACTACAAGTACGGCCTGCCTCTCAACCTGGCCAGCGGCGACCGCCTGTACTGGCTGTCCACCGGTGCCTACACCACCAGCTACAGCGCGGTGGAGTTCAATGGCTTCCCGCCGCTGAAGTCCTACTACCTGTAAGCATCGCGTTGCTCAAGAACCCGCCTTTCGGCGGGTTCTTGCATTTCTGGCTCCGTATTTCCAGCCCGTCGGGCACGGGGCCGCCCTCATCGTCGTCTTGGTCCGGCGCTTCTGTCGCGCCGTACTGCGTCCTGCCTGCAATAGTCTGGCTGGCTCTATCTCGGCCCTCTCTGCGCGACCCCCGGCTGCACGAAATAAGGGCGAGCGGTAAAAGATCAAAAATGCAAATGCATAAGTATTGCCAATGCATTTAAGAGTGATTAGCATCCGCGTCGCTTCGTTCAGCATTTGTTACTTCCTGTTGCGATGCCCCTTGCAGCGCCAGGAATGTGGCTTTTCCAACCTGGGGACAACAATGACAATCCGTAGTCGCAAGCACCACCACGCCAACCATCTGGCCGCGCTGATCGCGGCGACCCTGCCCGCTTTGGCGGTTGCCCAGACCGGCGACGCCAAAAGCGGTGTGGATCTTCCCGAAATGGTGGTGACTTCCAAGGCGGAAGTGCCCTACAAGGCCGACAAGAGTGCCAATACCAAGCTGACCCAGCCGCTGCTGGATACGCCCAAGACGGTGCAGGTGATCAAGAAGGAGATGCTGCGTGAGCAGGGCGCAGGCAGCCTGATGGAAGCGCTGCGCAATACCCCCGGCATCACCCTGCAGCTCGGCGAGAACGGCAATACCTCTGCCGGCGACACCTTCATGATGCGCGGCTTCTCCACTCAGCAGTCGACCTTCGTCGACGGCGTGCGTGACCTCGGTGCGGTCAGCCGCGACGTGTTCAACCTGGAGCAGGTCGAGGTGGTCAAGGGCGCGGCCGGTTCCGATATCGGCCGTGGCGCATCGTCCGGCTATATCAATCTGATTTCCAAGCTGCCGACCCTGAACGACGAAACCTTCGCCACCATTGGCTACGGCTCCGCCGACAAGAGCAGCCTCACCGCCGACATCAACCGCCAGCTGGGTGACAACTCCGCTCTGCGTCTGAACCTGATGCGTCGCGCCGGAGATGTCGATGGCCGCGACTATGTGGACAACAGCAGCTATGGCGTGGCCCCGGCCATCGCGTTCGGGCTGGACACGGCGACCCGCGTCTACCTCTACTCGCAGCATGTGCGCCAGGACAACACGCCCGATGGCGGTATCCCGACCATCGGCATGAGCGGCTTCTACAACGCCAACGCGGCGCTGAACGCCGGCGGCAAGGTCGACACGGAAAACTACTACGGGGCCAAGGGTGACTACGAGCGCATCGATGGCGACATGCTGACCCTCAAGGTCGAGCATGACGTCAACGAGGCGCTGACCGTACGCAACCTGTCGCGCTGGGGGCGCAGCAATAACGACCGCATCCTCACCGGCATCAACGCGCTCAATGCCAATGGTTCGACCAATCCGGCGAACTGGACCGTTTCCCGCAGCCGTCAGGTGGTCGATCAGGAAAACCAGATTCTCGCCAACCAGACCAGCCTGAACGCAGAGTTCGATACCTTCGGCCTGCGCAACGAGCTGGCCGCAGGCCTCGAACTGATGCGCGAGAAGCAGCTCAACCGCAGCTACGCCACCGCCGCTCAGACCATTGACGGCGTGGCGTTCCCGGCCGTGCCGGTTCCGCCGGCCAATCTGTATGACCCGAACGCCCACGATGCCCTGGGTGACCCCTACAAGACCGGCGCCTACACTGACGGCCAGACCAAGACCGCCGCGCTCTACGTATTCGACACCCTGCACCTGAACGAGCAGTGGGCGCTCAATGGCGGTGTGCGTTTCGAGCACTTCCGCACCGAGACCGACAGCGTCGCCATCACCTCCGGCGCACGTGTGCCGGGCAGTGGCTACGAGTCGGGCGACCTGACCAGTTGGAACACCGGCGTGGTATTCAAGCCGTTGCCCAACGGCAGCATCTATCTGTCCTACGCCAACTCGATGACTCCGCCGGGTAGCAACAACTTCGCCCTGGTGGCGGACTCCGCGACTTCTTCGTCCAACGAGCAGGTCGGTTTGGAGCCGCAGGAAACCCGCCACATCGAGCTCGGCACCAAATGGGATCTGCTGGATGAGCGCCTGGCGCTGACCCTGGCCGCCTACCGCACGGAGAACGAGAACCAGGTCAGCTACGACTCCTTCGCTGCCCGCTACTTCCAGGAAGGCAAGACCCGCGTCGACGGCGTCGAACTGGGCGTGGTCGGCCAGCTCACCAACTTCTGGCAGGTTTCTGCCGGCGTTGCCCACATGAAGACCAAGCAGCTTGATCAATTCAGTACCACGGCGGAGAACACCGGCGTGCGCTGGGCGCCGGATCTGACCGCAACCCTGTGGACTTCCTACACCCTGGGGGATCTGACCCTGGGCGGCGGTGCTCGCTATGTATCCGAGCAGGATCGGGTCATCGCCTCGGGCGTCGATCTGAGCACGCAGAACATGCCGGTCATCCCGTCCTACTGGGTGGCCGATGCCATGGCAGCCTACCGTCTGAACAAGAACGTCAACCTGCGTTTGAACCTGTACAACCTGTTCGACAAGGAGTACATCGAATCGCTGAACAACAGTGGTGCTCGCGCTCGTCTCGGCACGCCGCGTTCGGCGATGTTCACCACAGAACTGTCCTTCTGATCCGACCCCGAGTTGCAAGAGGCCTGCGCAGTGCGCGGGCTTCTTGCGTTCAACGCAGGAGACTGCCCCGATGTTGCTGCATATCCCGCAGGTTCTGAGCAAGCAGGAGGTCGCCGCGCTGCGTAGCGAGCTGGCGGCCCATGATTGGGTCGACGGCGGCCGCAGCTCCGGCGCCCAGGCGGCGGCGCTCAAGCACAACCTGCAGTTCCCGGCAGAGTCACCAGCTTTCGCCGCGCTCTCGCAAACCGTCGCTGGCGCCTTGCAGCGTCACCCGCTGTTCGTCTCGGCGGTGTTGCCACGGCACATGCTGCCGCCGATGTTCAACAGTTACAGCGGCGGTGGGCGATACGGCAATCATGTCGACAATGCCCTGCAGCGCGACCGCTTCAGTGGCTTGCAGGTGCGCACCGACGTATCCACCACGGTATTTCTCAGCGAGCCGGATGAGTACGAAGGCGGCGAGCTGATCATCGAGGACACCTACGGCGAGCATGAGGTGAAGCTGGAGGCTGGCGATGCCATCGTCTACCCGGCCACCAGCCTGCACCGCGTCGAGCCTGTGACCAGCGGTACACGTATCGCCTCGTTCCTGTGGACGCAGAGCTGGGTACGCGATGCCTGGCAGCGCAAGCTGCTGTTCGAGCTGGACATGAACATCCTCAAGCTGCGCGCGCAACTGGGCGACAGCGAGGAAGTGCTCGGCCTGACCAGCACCTATCACAACCTGCTGCGTCATTGGAGCGAGTGAGCATGAGCCGTCCGGCGCCGCTGAGTGAAATTCCTGCTGACCTCGTTTCTGCCCGCGACTATGAGCGCTATGCCCTCGAACGGCTCGATGGCAATGCCCTGGCCTATCTGCAGGGCGGCGCTGGCGACGAGCTGACCTGCCAGGCCAATCTGCAGGCATGGCAGGAGTGGGCCTTGCTGCCACGCATGTTGCGTGATCTGCGTGGTGGCCACACCCGTTGCCAGTTGCTTGGCGATGCACTGCAGCATCCCATCGTGCTGGCGCCGATTGCCTACCAGCACCTGTTCCACGCCGAGGGTGAACGCGCCAGCGCGCTGGCTGCTGGTGTCATGGGCGGCGCGGCGGTGCTCAGCTCCTTTGCCTCCACGCGGTTGGAGGATGTGGCCGAGGTGGCGCAGGGGCCATTGTGGTTCCAGCTCTACTGGCAGGGCAGCGGTCCGGCAACTCTGGCCCTGGCTCAGCGCGCCGAAGCGGCCGGCTACCGCGCGCTGGTGCTGACGGTGGATGCGCCGGTGTCCGGCGTGCGCAACCGCGAGCAGCGTGAGGGTTTCAAGCTGCCGCCTGAAATTCGTGCGGTCAATCTGGATCAGGCAGTGCAACTGCCACCGCTGCCAGACGGTGGAAGCGCCGTATTCGACGGCCTGATGGCCGTGGCGCCGGTTTGGCAGGATGTCGCCTGGCTGTGCCAGCGCACTCGTCTGCCCGTGTTACTCAAGGGCATCCTGCACGCCGACGATGCGCGTTTGGCTGTGGAGGCCGGGGCTGCCGGGGTGATCGTCTCCAACCATGGTGGCCGGGTGCTGGATTCGCAGTGGCCGGCGTTGCGCTCGCTGGCATCGATTCGCGCTGAGCTGGGTGCAGATGTGCCGGTATTGGTCGATGGTGGCATTCGCCGTGGCAGTGATGTGTTCAAGGCTCTGGCGCTGGGCGCCGATGCGGTGCTGATAGGGCGGCCTTATGTGCACGCATTGGCCACTGCCGGAGCGCTGGGGGTGGCCCATCTGCTCAGGCTGTTGCGTGAGGAGCTGGAGGTGACCATGGCCCTGTGCGGTTGCCGTGATCTGCGAGGGATCTCTGGAGAAATGGTGCAGAGGGTGTAAGGCGGCGGACCTGCATCGATTCGGCCTGACTGCTGCGGGTGCCTGCAGCAGTCAGCGAGCCGCCGCTTCTTGTGAAGCGGCGGCGTTGTGATCAGAAGTCGATCACGGCAGACAACCAGAGACGGCGGCCTTCTTCCACGGTGCCAGTGGTGGACTGGCCGGTCTGCATGTAGTCGGTTCCGTACGCCGTACCGTCGACTGCGCCGTTGTTTGCATAGGCTGTGTAGGCCTTGCCTTTGACGAAGTCCTTGTCCAGCAGGTTGTAGATCGCAGCATTGAACGTCACGTTCTCCGAGGCTTTGAACGAGCCACCCAAATGGAACAGGGTATAGGCCTTGGTGTTCTTGCCCAGGGTGTCGTAGATCGACTGATTGGTGGAGTAGCTGCCGTTGGCATTGGCCAGGTTTTCGTACTTCGAGGTAAAGCGAGCGCGTTCGCCACGGTACTCAGCCTTCAGCCACAGGTTGAGCGAGTCTGTGGTCTGCCAGTTCAGCTTGGCATTGGCCAGATGTTCGGGAGTATTGGTCAGCGGTTGGCCCTTGTTGTCGCCGCTTTTCTGTTCGCTATCGGTATAGGTGTAATTGCCCGACAGCGTCCAGGCCGGCGCGAAGTTCCAGCTGGCAGCAAGTTCCAGACCCTGGGTTACGGCTTCGTCGATATTGATCTGCTGCGAGCAGGTGCCAGCCGGGAGTCCGCCACTTGCTATGTTGCCGCTGCACAGCGGATCTGCAACAGGATCACCGCTGGCGATCTTGTCCTTGAACTTGTTGTGGAACAGTGTGGCGTTGGCATTGAAGCCGGACAGACTGTCGAAGTAGACGCCAAACTCGCTGCTGGTGGTTGTCTCAGGCTTCAGGTCTGGGTTGCCGATGGTGACGACCTGCCCCTGGCTGGTGACACCGTTGATGCCGCCATGCAGGTCGTTCAGATCCGGAGTCTTGTACCCACGGCTGATGCCTCCTTTGAGTGTCCAGCTGTCAGTGGTATTCCACACCAGATAGGCGCGCGGGCTCACGTGGCCGCCGAAGGCTTCGTGGTCGTCATAACGAGCACCCAAGGTCAGGGCCAGATCATCACGCAGGCGCCATTCATCTTCGGCGAAGAGTGCCCAGGTTTTTTGCTCGAACTCGTCCAGTGCGATGCCGTCCGTCATTTCGGCTTTCCACCACTGACCGCCGAGGGTTGCAATGTGCGACTCACCTATTGGTGCTACGAGTTTGCTGTCGAAAACCAGGTTGGTTGTCTCCAGATCGCGATCATCACCAATCAGCGTGCCTGGGATGCCGGAGCTATTGCCGATAACGTTACCTGGAATGGTACGGCCGATGGTTTCGGTGCGGTTGTGCATCAGGCTGGAATCCAGAGTGCCGAAGTCCAGACGCGCGGTGTGGGTCAGGGCGATCTGCTCGCGTTCGAAACGTAACTCGTCGGCATAACCATTGGCGGTGGTGGCATTGGCAGTGCAGTTGCGGTTCAAGCCATCGAGACTGCCGAGCTGGCACTCATCGTTGTTGTACTTCTGGCGGCTGCGCTCAATGTCCAGACCGAAGTCGTGATTCTCGTGCGGCGTGAGAGTCAGGCGTGCGCCCAGATTGTTGGTACCACCATCGACTGGGGATGGGCCGCGCTTGCTGACTTCCACGCCGTTGCCGTAGCTCAGGTTGGATTCTTCGCGATTGAACAGGCTTCCCCGTACTTGCAGGCCGAGCAGCCCGTCGATCAGCGGACCGCTGGCGTAGATGCTAGTGCTACGGGTATCGCCGAAATCGCGATTTTCCTGATAGGTGTAATCCTGGGTCAAAGAGCCGGACCACTCCTTGCCGACCTTGCGGGTGATGATATTGATCACCCCGCCCATGGCGTCGGATCCATACAGGGTCGACATTGGGCCGCGGATCACCTCTATGCGCTCGATGGCGGACAGCGGCGGCATGAAGCTGGTGGAGGTCTCACCGAAACCGTTGGGCGTGACGTTACCGGCAGCATTCTGCCGGCGGCCGTCGATAAGGATCAGCGTGTACTGACTGGGCATGCCACGGATGCTGATGTTCAGCCCGCCAGTCTTGCCGGTGCCCTGGCCGATATCGATACCCTCAACATCGCCCAGAGCCTGCGCCAGGTTGTTGTAGCGCTTCTGCTGCAACTCCTCGCGACTGATCACACTGATGCTGGCGGGGGCTTCGGTGATCTTCTGTTCGAAGCCGGAAGCACTGACGACCACATCGCCGAGGGCGATGGGCTCATTGGCCTGGGCGCCTAAGCTGGCGGCCAAGGCGATGGCGCTGGCCAAGGCGGTGCGGGAATTGAGGGCGGACATCGATCTACTCCTGGCAGTAAGAGGGTGCAGTCGGAACGGTTGCAAACGACCGGGATGATAGTGATTTGCATATAAGGTTCAATTGCGGGTGATATCGATGGGCATGGCATCCGGCTGGATAGGCCGTGGCGATTGGCCTGCAGGCAGATGTAAATTTTGTAAATGCGATAAATTCTCGAATGAGTCCAGCGCTTTGCGCATGCCTTGCTGGCGCTCTAAGCTGCCGACATGAACCCAATTCTTCTCAATTGCGACATGGGCGAGGGCTTCGGCGCCTGGCGCATGGGCGACGATGCACTGGCCATGCCGCTGATCGATCAGGCCAACCTCGCCTGCGGCTTCCATGCCGGCGATCCGCTGATCATGGCGCGTAGCGTCGAGTTGGCTGTAGCGCATGGCTTGAGCATCGGCGCGCATCCTTCCTATCCGGATCTGCAGGGCTTCGGCCGCCGCCACCTGCAGTGCTCGGCCGAAGAGGTGCGTGCGCTGGTGCTGTATCAGATCGGCGCGCTCGATGCCTTCTGCCGCGCCGCGGGCGGCCAGTTGGCCTACGTCAAGCCGCATGGCGCGCTGTACAACGACCTGGTGCGCGACGATGCGTTGCTGATGGCGGTGCTCGATGCCTGCCACTGCTACCGCAAGGGCCTGCCGTTGATGGTGCTGGCGCTGGCTGACAACGATCGGGAGCTGCGCCTGGCCGACGAGGCGGATGTGCCGTTGATGTTCGAGGCCTTTGCCGACCGCGACTACCTCTCGGATGGGCAGCTTGCGCCACGCCGATTAAGTGGCGCGGTGCATCAGGATCCCGAACGCATTCTTGCCCAGGCGCTGGCCATCGCCCGTGGCGAGCCCTTTGCCGATATCGATGGCAAGCCGCTGCGGCTGCGCGCCGACAGCCTGTTCGTGCATGGCGACAACCCCGAGTCTTTGGCGGTGTTGCGTCGCTTGCGCGCCCGTCTGGACGCGCTGTGAGGGATCATTTGGGCTGCCAGTCCAGAGTCAGCTCTTCCTGCCAGGCAAAGCGTTCGAAGTGACTGCCAACGACGCCTTCGAGGCGTTGCAGGTCTTCGCTGTTGGCGCTTTCCACCTGTAGACGCAAGCCCTGGTTTTCTGCCTTCAAGATCGCCACACCAGCGCCGAACTCGATGCGGCCCTGCTGCTCGTCGAAGTCGACTGGAATCTTGTGCGCGAAGTGCTTGCACAGGCGGCTGATATAGCGCGCCGGGGTATCGGTTGCGACGAAGGCGCTGCTGCTGAATGAAGTCATCGATCATTCCTCTTGATGTCAGGTTGGAAGCGGTCGCCGGAGCGGCCGCGTGGTTCAGTACGCCAGGGTGAAGCGCTGGCGGATATGCTGCGGTTTTTCGGTTTCGTCGATCAGCGCCACGGCCAGATCGGCGGTCGAGATGCTGCCAGACTCGTTACCATTCATCAGCAATTCGTCCCGGCCCAAGCGGAACTTGCCGGTGCGCGGCCCGGGCACGAGTAGGGCGGCAGGCGAGAGAAAGGTCCACTCCAGCTCCTGTTCGTCACGCAGCATGTTCAGCACCTGGCGTGCGCCCTCGGCGCCTTCCTTGTACTCGGCGGGAAAATCCGGCGTGTCGATCAGTTGCAGGCCGGGGGCGACATAGAGGCTGCCGGCACCGCCAACCAGCAGCAGGCGCCTGACTCCGGCCTGCTTGCTCGCCGCGACGATGGCACGGCTGCCGGCGATGAACTGCTCGCGAATGTCGGCCACACCCCAGCCGGGGTTGAAGGCACTGAGTACCGCATCGTGACCACGCAGCTGTTCGGCCAGCGCCGCGCTGTCGTGCACATCGGCCCGCACGGCGACCAGGTTGGCATGAGCGGGGAGTTTTTCCGGATGACGTACCAGGGCGGTGACCTGGTGGCCGCGGTCCAGGGCTTCTTGCAGCAGTGGCGCGCCGACGTAACCGCTGGCGCCGATCAGGGCGAGTCTCATGGGAAGTGCCTCGTGTGTGAAGGTGAACACATGATCACTCTGGATAAACGCCGGAAAAACTGGCTTGATGCACTTGGATAATTAAGCAGGGCTTCATAATGGAGCAGCTAAAGCGCATGGCGCTGTTCGCCACGGTGGTGCAGAAAGGCTCGATGGTCGCTGCCGCCGAGGTCCTGGGCATGAGCGCGTCGGCCGTCAGCCAGCAGATCCGCCGGCTGGAGGAGGCCACCGGGGTCAGCCTGCTGCATCGCACCACGCGCAAGCTGACCCTGAGCGAGGCGGGCGCCCAGTTCTACGAGAGTTGCCGGCAGATCGTCGAGCTGGCCGAGCAGGCCGAGCAGCGCCTGGCCGAGCAGCGTGACGCGCCGGTTGGCGAGCTGCGTATCGCCGCGCCGGTCGGTTTTTCCGGGCCAGTGCTGAGTGAGGCGCTGGCGCCGCTCCTGAGTGCGCATCCGGCGCTGAGTCTGCGTCTGTTTTTCCAGGACGAGCAGATCGACCTGATCGAGCAGCGTATCGATCTGGCCATCCGCGTCGGCCAGTTGGATGACTCCAGCCTGGTTGCCCGGCATGTCGCCGACTGGCGCATGCTGGTCTGCACATCACCTGCCTACCTCGCGCGCCACGCCTGGCCAACGCAGCCGCAGCAATTGCTCGCGCTGGACTGGATCGCGCTGAACACCGAGCGCAGCCAGCATCTGCAGCTGCACGGGCCGGGCGGCGAGATGCAGCGCCTGCGCCTGGAAAGCCGCATCGCCTGCAACAACATTCTTGCGGCGCGCCAGTTCACCCTCGCGGGCATGGGCGTATCGCTGCAGCCGGAGCCGGAAGTTCGTCAGCTGCTGGCGCGCGGCGAATTGCTGGCCCTGCTGCCGGACTGGCAGCTGGAGCCGATCGGCCTGCACATCGTCACCCCGCGCCGCGACGCGCAACCGGCCAAGGTGCGCTACGCCATCGAGGCGCTCAGGCGCCATCTGCTCAATGCATGACGATCAACAGTCGGCATCCGTCTCTGGCTGTGCGAGGATGGTCGGCAATCAATCTCTCCGTCAGAAAGGACCCGTGATCCACACCGATGAAGACGCCCAAACGTATTGAACCCCTGGTCGAGGATGGCCTGGTGGACGAGGTGCTGCGGCCGCTGATGAGCGGTAAGGAAGCAGCGGTGTATGTGGTGCGCTGTGGCGACGAGCTGCGCTGTGCCAAGGTCTACAAGGAAGCCAACAAACGCAGCTTCCGCCAGGCATCGGAATACCAGGAAGGGCGCAAGGTACGTGGCAGCCGCCAGGCGCGCGCCATGGCCAAGGGCAGCAAGTACGGGCGCAAGGAGCAGGAGCAGGCCTGGCAGAACGCCGAAGTCGCCGCGTTGTTCCGTTTGGCCAATGCCGGCGTGCGAGTCCCCAAACCCTACGACTTTCTCGACGGCGTGCTGCTGATGGAGCTGGTGGACGATGGCGAGGGGGATGTCGCACCAAGGCTCAATGACGTCGACCTGCACCCGGACGACGCCCGCGAGTTCCACGCCTTCATGATCCAGGAGATCGTCAAGATGCTCTGCGCCGGCCTGGTGCATGGCGACCTGTCGGAATTCAACGTGCTGCTCGGCCCCGAAGGTCCGGTGATCATCGACCTGCCGCAGGCGGTGGACGCTGCCGCCAACAACCATGCGTTCAGCATGCTCGAACGCGATGTGCGCAACATGGCCGAGTATTTCGGCCAGTTCGCCCCGGAGCTCAAGTACACCAAGTACGCCAAGGAAATGTGGGCGCTCTACGAGGCCGGCAAGCTGACGCCGGAAACGCAACTGACCGGCGAGTTCGCCGAGCCCGAGGACGCCGCCGACATCGACGCGGTGATGCGCGAGATCAAGGCCGCGCTGGCCGAAGAAGCGAAGAAGCAGGCGCTGCGCAACGCCGAAGATGAGCCCAAGGACGCCGAGCCGATACCGCCCTGGATGCGCTGAACAGCGGTTATCGGGGGGGGCTGCGCCTTGCCGTAGCCCGGATGAAATCCGGGGTGGTTTTCGCAGCCTCCCCCGGATTGCATCCGGGCTACAAGGTATCTCCGTGCGCGCAACTCGACGCGCCGCCGTTGTCGACCTGGCGGGTTGCACCCGCCCTACGGCTGACGGTGCGACGAACATCCCGGCGCACCGCAGCTCACACCTTCCTCCAGCCCCTGCAGAATCGGGCAATCCGGCCGGTCGTTACCCTGGCAACTGTTCGCCAGCTCCACCAGCGTATCGCGCAAGGCCGTCATCTCGGCAATCTTGCGTTCCAGTTCGGCGATATGCTCTTCGGCCAGCGCCTTTACATCGGCACTGGCGCGCTGCTTGTCCTGCCACAGGGCGAGCAGCTTGCCGACTTCCTCCAGAGAAAAGCCCAGGTCCCGCGCCCGCTTGATAAATGCCAGGCGGTGTAGATCCGACGTGCTGTACTGCCGGTAACCACTCTCCGACCGCCCAGCATGGGGTAGCAGGTCGATGGACTCGTAATAGCGAATCATCTTGGTACTGAGGCCGGTGTGCCTGGCGGCTTGGCCGATGTTCATGCGCGTGGTCTCCAGCGATTGAGCAGCAACGCATTGCTCACCACGCTGACGCTGGACAGGGCCATGGCGGCGCCAGCGAACATCGGGTTGAGCAGGCCGGCGGCGGCGAGCGGGATGCCGATCAGGTTGTAGATGAAGGCCCAGAACAGGTTCTGGCGGATCTTGGCGTAGGTGCGCCGGCTGATGTCCAGCGCGGCCGGCACCAGGCGCGGGTCGCCGCGCATCAGGGTGATGCCGGCTGCATGCATGGCGGCGTCGGTGCCGCCGCCCATGGCGATGCCGACGTCCGCCGCGGCCAGCGCCGGCGCATCGTTGATGCCGTCGCCGACCATCGCCACGGTGCCCTGCTGGCGCAGTTCGCCTACCAGGCGCGCCTTGTCCGCCGGCAGCACCTGGGCGTGCGCTTGGTCGATGCCCAGAGCGCTGGCGACTGCCGCGACACTGCCCTGGTTGTCGCCGCTGATCAGGTGGCTGGTGATGCCCTGTGCGCGTAGTTCGGCGATGGCTTCGGCGGCGCCGTCCTTGAGCAGATCACCGAAGGCCAGCAAACCAAGCAGGCGTGGCGTGCTGCCGGTCTCGATCAGCCAGGACAGGGTGCGGCCCTCGGCCTCCCAGGCTTGCGCGGATGTGTCCAGCGCGTCGGCCTGCAGGTGGTTTTCTTCCAGCAGGCGGCTGCTGCCCAGTTGCAGGGAACGGCCCTCGACCTCACCGGCGATGCCGCGACCGGCCAGCGCGTGGCTGTCGCTCAGTGCTGGCAGGGCAATGTGCTGGTCGGCGCAGCGCTGCAATACGGCCTTGGCCAGCGGGTGCTCGCTGCCCTGCTGCAGGCCGCCGGCCAGGCGCAGCAATTCGTCCTCGCTGGCCTCGCCCAGGCCAATATGGACGATGCGCGGTTTGCCTTCGGTAAGGGTGCCGGTCTTGTCGAACGCGATGTGCTGCACGGCATGCGCTACTTCCAGTGCTTCGGCGTCCTTGATCAGGATGCCGTGGCGCGCGGCGACGCCGGTGCCGGCCATGATCGCGGTCGGCGTGGCCAGGCCAAGGGCGCAGGGGCAGGCGATTACCAGCACGGCGACGGCGTTGAGTAAGGCGTTTTCCAGGGATGCGCCGAGCGCCAGCCAGCCCAGCAGCGTGGCCAGGGCGATCAGCAGCACCGTGGGGACGAACACCTGGCTGACCTTGTCCACCAGCTTCTGGATCGGTGCCTTGGCAGCTTGCGCATCCTCGACCAGGCGGATGATGCGCGACAGCACGGTTTCCGCACCCAGAGCCGTGGTCTCCACCAGCAGGCGGCCTTCGCCGTTGATGGCGCCGGCGGTGACCTTGTCGCCCGGCTGCTTGGCCACCGGCAGGCTTTCGCCGCTGATCAGCGCTTCGTCGGCATGGCTGTGGCCCTCCAGCACCTGGCCGTCGACCGGGAAGCGTTCGCCCGGCTTGACCAGGATACGGTCGCCCAGCGCCAGGGCATCGATGCCGACACGTTCCTCACGCCCGTCCACCAGGCGCACCGCGTGGTCCGGACGCAATGCCTGCAATGCGCGAATGGCGCTGGCGGTCTGGCGTTTGGCGCGGCTTTCCAGATATTTGCCGAGCAGGATCAGGCTGATGATCACCGCCGAGGCTTCGAAGTACAGGTGCGGCATCTGCCCGGCCGGCGTCACGGCCCATTGATACAGACTCAGGCCGTAGCCGGCGCTGGTGCCGATGGCCACCAGTTGATCCATGTTGCCGGCACGGGCCTTCAGTGCCTGCCAGGCCGCACGATAGAAGCGTGCGCCGAAGATGAACTGCACCGGCGTGGCCAGCAGCCATTGCACCCAGGCCGGCAGCATCCAGTGCAGGCCGAAGGGTTCGACCAGCATCGGCAGTACCAGCGGCAGGGTCAGGGCGATGGCGGCGAGCAGGGTCAGACGTTCGTGCCGCAGGCGGCGCTGGGCCTGATCGGTGGCCGGACGTTCGCCAAGCAGTTGCGCGTTATAGCCGGCGGCCACGACAGCCTTCACCGCCAACTGTGGGTCGAAACCGGCGAGTACCTGCAGGCGCGCCTTCTCGTCGGCGAGGTTGACGGCCACCTGGCTGACACCCGGCAGCTTGTTCAGGGCGCGCTCGATTCGGCCGACGCAACTGGCGCAGGTCATGCCCTCGATGCTCAGTTCCAGAGGCTGGCTGGGCACGTTGTAACCGGCGCCCTCGATGGCGCTGATCAGCTGCGGCAGGCTGCCAGCGGGCGCTTCGATGCGCGCCTGCTCGTTGGCCAGGTTGACGCTGGCGCTGCTCACCTGCGGCAACTTGCGCAAGGCGCGCTCGACGCGCCCGGCGCAGCTGGCGCAGGTCATGCCCTGGATCGGCAGGTCGAAGGTGGTCATGGTTCGGCTCCCTGTAACGTGGTGGCTACAGGATCAACCTTGACCCCATGGTAAGGTCAAGCCTTCAGTTCAGCGCAGGCGCGGCATGCAGTCGCAGGCCGTCACTGCCCATGGCGATGCGGTAACGACGCACTTCGCCCGCATACAGGTCCAGCGATTGCCCGTACAGCTGGGCGATGCCGTCCTGGCACCGGCCTGTGCCCGTCAGGCCGAGGCGCAACGAAACCTTGCCCGGCGGCAGGTTGAAGGACACCGATTGGCCCTGGTGCAGCCGTGCGGCCAATTGGTCGTGCAGATACAGCGCGACTTCGCAGGTGGTCGCGACCTCCAGACGCTCGCGCGACACGATCAGTACCGCGTAACCCTCGCCCTGTGTCGTCGAAGGCAGCGGTGCCAAAGGTTCAGCCAGTGCCAGAGGCGCCAGCAACAAGGCCAGGGTGGGAAGGAGCAGGCGCATGACGAGGGTCCTCGTGCAGAAACCGGGGCGGAACGAATGAGGCAGGGGGCTTGACCTTGCCATCGTGGCAAGGTCGAGACTACACCCATCGCCAATCACTTCAAGGAGTCAGCAGATGCAGCAGTTCAAGGTTAGCGGAATGTCGTGCGGTCATTGCGTGCGGGCCATCTCTCAGGCGATCCAGGCGCTGGATCCTGTGGCCAGGGTCGAAGTCGATCTGGCTGCGCAGTTGGTGCGCGTGGAAAGCAGCCTGGAGGCCGAGCGGATAGAGGCCGCCATTGCTGAAGAGGGTTACGAGGTTGCGCCCGCGTAGGGCGCAACACGCGTCAGCTGGAGCGATCCGATTCAATCCACGGCCACTGCCGCAGCAGGCCGCGAAAGCAGCTGTCGACCATGGCCGGGGTGTCGGTCTGGGCGTCGAACAGATTGGGATCGCGCAGCCAGTCGCTGAACAGGCCGACGATCAGTGCGTGCAGCGTGCGCGACGCCAGACGCGGGGTGATGCCGGGCTGCAGGTGCGTTTGCACCGTCGGCAGGGCGAACTGCTGCTCGCACAGGGCGATGAACTGGTTGACGAAGGTCTCATGACGCTCCTCGGCCTCGCGCAGCTCCTCGGTGAATTCGCAGCGACGCAGCAACACGGTGAGGATGCGCCGCCGTTGTTCATCCAGAACCAGATTGGCCATGGCCTCGATGCACAGGTCACGCAACAACTGCAGCGATGACAGGCCATCGACGGCAGCCAGTTGCTGGGCCAACGGCTCCAGCGGCAGGCGTACCTGGTTGAGCATTTCGTGGAACAGATGCGCCTTGTTCTGAAAGTGCCAGTAGACCGCGCCGCGCGTTACCCCTGCATGCCGGGCGATGTGCTCGAGGCTGGTGTGGGCGACCCCACGTTCGAGAAACAGCTGTTCTGCGGCGGCGAGGATGGCGCTGCGGGTTTTCTCCGCATCTTCTTTGGTTCTACGCATGGCGATCCGGTTGAGTGGTCTAGGCTCAGGGTTTGACGAGTTTACCGATTTTGCCCGGTTTGCTGGTGGCCTACTGCCTGATTGCCATGTCCTGTCAGTTGCACGGAGCGCCAACCGATGCGGCAGAGGGCAGACGCAGGAAGGGGGCGATGAATCGGCAGAGCCTGGCCTTTGATGGGCGTGGCTATCGATGAGATGATTAGCCGGCTAACAAATCTGCGGACTATTCATGAACCTGCGAACCCTTCTGATTCTGGGCGCGCTCAGCGCCTTCGGTCCCTTGGCCATCGATTTCTACCTACCGAGTTTCCCCACACTGGCCCGGCAGTTCGGCACCGACGTCGAACATGTCCAGTTGTCGCTGGCGGCTTATTTCGTCGGCATCGCCATTGGCCAGCTGTTCTACGGGCCCTTGGCGGACCGCTACGGCCGCCGCGTGCCGCTGCTGGTCGGGGTGGCGCTGTTCACTCTCGCCTCGCTGGCCTGCGCGTTGGCGCCAAGCCTGGAATGGCTGATCGGCGCGCGCTTCGTGCAGGCTCTCGGCGGGTGTGCCGGCATGGTGATCACCCGCGCGGTGGTGCGCGATCTGTGCGATCCGCTGGCTTCGGCCAAGGTATTCTCGCAACTGGTGCTGGTGATGGGCCTGGCACCTATCCTCGCGCCTCTGGGGGGCGGGCTGCTGTTGAATACCCTGGGCTGGCCGTCGATTTTCCACAGCCTGGCGATCTTTGCCGGGTTGTGCCTGCTGGCCGTGCTGCTGTGGTTGCCGGAGACGCGTCCGCAGCACCTGCAGCCGGCGCCGCTGAGCGGTGCCTTCGGCCAGTACCGCGCGCTGCTGGGTAACGCGCCGTTCATGGGCTACAGCCTGGCCGGTGGAGTCGCCATGGCCGGTATGTTCGCCTACATCGCCGGTTCGCCCTTCGTCTTCATCGAGCTGTATGGCGTGCCGGCCGAACACTACGGCTGGCTGTTCGGCAGCAATGCGGCGGGCTTCGTGATCATGGCGCAGGTCAACGCGCGCCTGGTGCTGCGCGGCGGCCCGGCGCTGTGGCTGCGGCGCATGGTGCTGGTGTACCTGGCCAGCGGCCTGTGCCTGCTGGTGCTGGCCTTGTGGCAACCGGTGCAGCTGTGGCCGCTGATGGTGCCGTTGTTCATCTGCGTCGCCAGCCTCGGTTGCGTGCTGCCCAATGCCACGGCTTGCGCCATGGCCGGTCAGGGCCGTCATGCTGGCAGCGCGTCGGGCTTGCTGGGTAGCATGCAGTTCAGCGTGGCGGCCAGTGCTTCGGCTTTGGTGGCCTTCCTGCATGATGGTTCGGCCATGCCCATGGCGCTGGTGATTGCCCTCTGTGGTGCGGCAGCAGCCGGTTTCGCCTGGTGGAGCAGGCGTTTCGCGATCTGACCCGGCGCGTTACAGGCGGGCCGCCTTGAACGTGTCACAACGCCCCGGCTGTCCGCTCTCGAAGCCGGTGCTGAACCAGCGCACGCGCTGCTGCGAGGTGCCATGGGTGAAGGCGTCCGGCACCACCTGGCCACGTGCCTGCTTCTGCAGGCGATCATCGCCAATGGCGCTGGCCGCGTTCAGCGCCTCTTCCAAGTCGCCGGCCTCCAGCCAGTCATGCCGGCGTTGCGCGTGATGCGCCCAGACCCCGGCCAGGCAGTCGGCCTGCAGTTCCTGGCGCACCAGCAGGCCGCCATCACCCTCTACGCGTTCGCCGCGCTGGCGCGCTGCATTGACCTTGGCCGACACGCCCAGCAGCGTCTGCACGTGGTGGCCGACCTCGTGGGCGATCACGTAGGCCTGCGCGAAGTCACCGGCAGCGGAGAAACGCTGCTCCATCTCGCGAAAGAACGCCATGTCCAGGTACACGCGCTGATCGCCAGGGCAATAGAAGGGGCCGACTGCCGAGCTGGCGAAGCCGCAGGCCGAATTGACCCCGCCGGAGAACAGCACCAGTTGCGGATCGCGATACTGCTGGCCGGCCTGCTGGAACAGCTCGCGCCAGGTGTCTTCTGTGTCGCCGAGAATGGCGCGGACGAACTCGCTCTGTTGGTCATCGGCTGGCGGTGCGCTTTGTGTCTGCGCGACCTGTGGCTGGGTGGCTTGGCCGGCTATCTGGCCGAGAATCTGCAGCGGGTCCTGCCCGGTCAGCAGGCCGAAGATGACGATCAGCGCCACGCCGCCCAGGCTCAGGCCGCCACCGAGGCGCCGGCCGGAGCGGCCGCGCGCGTCCACCACGTTGTCACTGCGTCTACCGCGTTGCCAGCGCATGGTTGCACTCCCGGGTTGCTGATCGCTGCAGTGTAGCCGTCGATGCAGGCTCAGTTGGCTGGGTAGTCGCTGAGCAACTGATCCTTGCGATCCTGATCCAGGCCGATGACCTGATAGGCATCGACACGGTCGCCATATTCCATGCCCGGCGACCCCATGGGCATACCGGGTACGGCAGCGCCGATCAGGTCCGCGCGTTCGCGCAGCTTGAGAATGTCCGCTGCCGGCACATGCCCTTCGACGAACTTGCCGTCGATCACGCCGGTGTGACAGGACGCCAGGCGCGGCGGCACGCCAAGCTTCTGTTTCACGGCGCTCATGTCGGCCTCGACATGGTCGTTGACGGTGAAGCCGTTGTCCTGCAGATGGCTGATCCAGGCCTTGCAGCAGCCGCAATTGGCGTCGCGGTGAACGTCGATGGTCAAAGGCTCGCTGGCATGAGCCAGGCCGGAGACGAGGAAGAGGGCGAGCAGGGAACGACGCATGGCAGGGCTCCAGATGAACGAGCGCACAGCATAGCGCTGCGGCAGGCACGGCCCAAGTGATTGCGACTATGCGTCGCGACAGGCGGCGCCTATGCTGCGTGAGTGGTCAATGTCCGGGAGCCGCTGATGCTGTTCGCTCGAATCGTTCTGCTGATCCAGATCGCAGCCCTTGCCGTACTGGGGCTGGCGTACTTCATTCGGCCCGAGGAGATGGCCAGCTTCAGCGGTGCGCTGCTGATGGGCAACGCCGCAGTGACCGAAGTGCGCGCCTACTATGGTGGGCTGCAGCTGGGGCTGGCGGCCTATCTGGCGATGGCGCTGCTACGCCTGGACCTGCTGCGTCCGGCGCTGATCCTGCTGGTGCTGCTGTACGGCGTGCTGGCCCTGGCGCGCCTCGCCGGGTTGTGGCTCGACGGCGGCGCGCAGCAGACCTTCAACCTCTACGCGCTGCTGCTCGAAGCGGTTTCGGCTCTACTGGCCTGGTGGGCGCTGCGCGGCTTGTCACGCTGAGCCGCAGTCTGGGCGACAAGGGGCGGCTCAGCGCCGTTCCAGCAACACACCCGCTTCCATATGGTGGGTGTAGGGGAACTGGTCGAACAGCGCGCAGCGCGTGATCTTGTGAGTGTCATCGAGCTGGGCGATGTTGGCGGCCAGGGTCTCCGGGTTGCAGGAGATGTACAGGATGCGCTGGAAACGGCGAGTCAGCTCGCAGGTGTCCCGGTCCATGCCGGCGCGTGGCGGGTCGACGAAGACGCTGCCGAAGTCGTAGCTTTTCAGGTCGATGCCGGCCAGGCGGCGGAACGGGCGCACCTCGTTAAGCGCCTGGGTCAGCTCCTCGGCGGACAGGCGCACCAGCTCGACATTGTCCACACCGTTGTCAGCCAGGTTGGCCAGGGCAGCGTTCACCGAGGTCTTGCTGATCTCGGTGGCCAGCACGCGGCGCACGCGGGTGGCCAGCGGCAGGGTGAAGTTGCCGTTGCCACAGTACAGCTCCAGCAGGTCGTCGTCGCGCTCGCCGAGCACGTCATGGGCCCAACCCAGCATCTTCTCGCACACCCGGCCGTTGGGCTGGGTAAAAGCGCCTTCCGGCTGGCGATAGCGGAATGTGCGCCCGGCCACGTTCAGCTCCTCTTCCACGTAGTCGCGGCCGATCACCAGGCGCTGGCCGCGTGAACGGCCGACCAGGCTGACGTTCAGCTCGGCGGCCAGTTTCTCCGCCTCGGCCTGCCAGGCTTCGTCCAGCGGGCGATGGTAGGCCAGGGTGATCAGTGCGTCGCCGGCCAGAGTAGTGAGGAACTCCACCTGGAACAGCTTGAACGACAGCGTTTCGCTGGCTTGCCAGGCGGCGCGCAGACGCGGCATCAGCTCGTTGATGCGCAGGCTGGCGATGGGGAAGTCGTCGAGCAGTATCGGCGTGTGCTTGTCGCCTGGGGCGAACATGGCGTAGTGGCGTTGACCGTCTTCACGCCACAGGCGGAACTCGGCGCGCATGCGGTAATGCTCGCGCGGCGAGTCGAATACCACAGGCTCGGGTGCGGCGAAGGGCGCCAGCAATTCGACCAGACGGGCCTTCTTCTCGGCGAGTTGGGCTTCGTAGGTGGCGGGGTCGAATGCGGGGCGGCTCATCGGTCACTCATGGGGCAGGAAAACGGGGCGCCATTGTAGCGGAGGCGGGGGCCCTGTGCCTTGGGTTACTCGTCGGCGTTGCGCCGTGAGTTGATTGTGCTTTTCATCCACGCGTTTGCGTGGCCGGAGAGACGGTATTGGTGGACATGAAAAGCGATGTCCACCCTACGCCTCGAGATATCCGGTGATCAGGCGAAGTAGGCCAGCTTGACGATGAACAGGGCAGAGAGCACCCACATCGCCGGGTTCAGTTCACGCCAGCGGCCGGACAGCACCTTGACCGCGGTCCAGGCGATGAAGCCGAAGGCGATGCCGTTGGCGATGGAGAAGGTCAGCGGCATGGCCAGGGCGGCCACTACCACCGGCGCGGCGACGGTCAGGTCGTCCCAGTCGATCTGCGCCAGGCTGCTCATCATCAATACCGCGACGAACAGCAGCGCCGGAGCGGTGGCGTAGGCTGGCACCGAGCCGGCCAGCGGGGCGAAGAACAGGCTGAGCAAAAACAGCGCGGCGACCACGCAGGCGGTCAGGCCGGTACGCCCGCCAGCGCTGATGCCGGCCGCCGATTCGATGTAGCTGGTGGTGGTGCTGGTGCCCAGCGCGGCGCCGGCCATGGTCGCGGTGCTGTCAGCCAGCAGGGCGCGGCCCAGGCGTGGCATCTTGCCGTCCTTGTCCAGCAGGTCGGCCTTCTGCGCGACGCCCACCAGGGTGCCGGAAGTGTCGAACAGGTCGACGAAGAGAAAGGCGAAGATCACGCTGACCAGGCCGATATCCAGTGCACCGGCGATATCCAGCTGCAGCAGGGTCGGCATCAGCGACGGCGGCATGGAGATCACGCCCGGCAGCTCGGACAGGCCGAGCGCGATGGACAGGCCGGTGACCAGCAGGATGCCGATCATCACCGCGCCGGTGACCTTGCGATAGGCCAGCGCCGCGATGACGAAAAAGCCCAGGCAGGCCAGTAGCGCGCCGCCCTGGCTCATGTCGCCGAGGCCGACCAGGGTGGCCGGATGATCGACCACGATACCGGCGTTCTTCAGCGCGATGATCGCCAGGAACAGACCGATACCGGCGGCGATGCCGGCGCGCAGAGCGAGGGGGATGCTGTTGATGATCCACTCGCGAATTTTGAAGATCGACAGCAAAAAGAAGATCGCGCCGGAGAGGAACACCGCGCCCAGGGCGGTCTGCCAGCTGTAGCCCATGGTCATCACCACGGTGTAGGTGAAGAAGGCGTTGAGGCCCATGCCCGGCGCCAGGGCGATCGGGTAGTTGGCCAGCAGGCCCATCACCAGCGAGCCGATGGCGGCAGCCAGACAGGTGGCGACGAACACCGCGCCGTGGTCCATGCCGGTCTCGGCCAGCATGTTGGGGTTGACGAAGAGAATGTAGGCCATGGTCAGGAAGGTGGTGATCCCGGCCAGTATCTCGGTGCGCACCGTGGTGTTGTGGGCTTTGAGTTGGAACAGTCTTTCCAGCATGGTGGCTCCCCGAGGCGCGAACGCGCCGAAATTGGTCTGCAGAAAGCAAAGCACATTCGTCCGTACGGGCCGGAAAATTGCTCGGTCTCGCAAAAGCCGCGCATCATACCAGCAAGGTTTTGCCGGGTGAATTTATGGTCTTTTCGGCCTTTTCATGACCGGTCGGACAGTTTCGTTCTGTGCCTGAAGGAGTTGAAAAATGAGCAAGCGAGCACTGATTGCCGTCGCCGATGGTGTCGAGGATCTGGAATGCGTGACCCTGATCGACGTGCTGCGCCGCGCCGATGTGGAGGTGCTGGTGGCGAGCATCGAAGAGCGGCGGATGATCACCTGCGCCCGTGGCACGCGTCTGACGGCCGACGCCATGCTGGTCGACGTGCTGGCCCAGGATTTCGACCTGATCGTCCTGCCCGGTGGCATGCCTGGCGCGCAGCGCCTGGCCGAGTTCGAACCGCTGGCCGAGCGCGTGCGCAGGCAGGCCAAGGCCGGTGAGCTGTTCGCCGCCATCTGCGCCGCACCGGCGTTGGCGTTGCAGAATTACGGCGTGCTCAGGCAGCGGCGCATGACCTGCTACCCGGCGTTCAGTGATCGTCTCAGCGGTTGCACTTTCGTCGACGAGGCCGTGGTGGTCGACGGCAACTGCATCACCAGCCAGGGCCCGGGAACCGCGCTGGCCTTTGCGCTGACCCTGGTCGAGCGTCTGGTCGGGCGTGGCACGCGCAGCGAGGTGGCCAAGGCGATGCTGGTGTAGAGGACGCGACCTGACTCTGTGGCCCGGATGAAATCCGGGCCGCTGGCCATGATGTTCCCCGGATTGCATCCGGGTTACGCAACGCGCGGTCCAGGACTGGTGGGCTGAAGCGGATCGCCGCCCGGCCCACCCTACGAGCTGAAGCCCACCCTGCGAGTTGAAGCGCCCGCACGGGCTATGTCTCCTGGCTTTCCTGCTCCAGCAGTTGGCGCTTGCGCTGCAGCCCCCAGCGGTAACCGCTGAGGCTGCCATCGCCGGCCACCACGCGGTGGCACGGTAGCAGCAGGCCGATGGCGTTGCTGGCGCAGGCACGGGCAACCGCACGGGGGTGACTGTCGAGTTGCCCGGCCAGCTCGGTGTAGCTGCGGGTTTCGCCGCGAGGAATGTCCTGCAGCGCCTGCCAGACGCGCTGCTGAAAGGCCGTGCCGCGAATGTCCAGCGGCAGGCGGGCGGCGCGCTCGGGCTCCTCCAACTGCGCCAGGATCTGCTGCAGCCAGTTGCGCAGGCCTGTCTCATCCTCTTCCAGTTGCGCCGCGGCAAAGCGTTGCTGCAGCTCTTCGCGCAGGGCCATGGGCTCGTCGCCGAACAGCAGTGCACAAACGCCCTTGTCGCTGGTGGCCAGCAGCACCTGGCCGAGCGGGCAGGTGGCGATGCTGTAACGCAGGCGCTCGCCGGCCCCTCGTTGGCGGCGTTGCGCGGGCGTCAGGGCCTGAGGTTTTTCATACAGGGCGCGAGTGCCGGAGTAACCGGCGGCCAGGGCCGCATCGAGCACGCTGCCCGCCTCGGGTAGCCGGGCCTCCAGACGCTGCCGGCGCTGCGCCGCCGCCCAGGCATTGGGCGTCATCCCGGTGCGCGCCTTGAATGCGCGGGCCAGGTGCGACGGTGACAGGCCGATACGTGCGGCCAGTTGCGCCAGTGTCAAGCGCTGTTCGCCACGTAGCAGTTCGCAGGCGGCCGTGACCAGCGCGTCGAGCTGTTGCGCCGGGCTCTGGCCTTGTGGCGAGCAGCGCTTGCAGGGGCGAAAGCCAGCCGCTTCGGCTCTCGCCGCATCTTCATGAAAACTGACATTGTCACGCCGCGGTCGCCGCGCCGGGCAGTTCGGCCGGCAATAGATGCCGGTGCTGCGTACGGCGAAGACGAAGCGACCGTCGAACGCCTCGTCACGCTCGCAGACAGCCCGCCAGCAGCGTTCCTGATCGAGCATGGGGCAGCCCTTTTCGTAAGTGATCTGGCGACGATTGTCGGCTGGCACCCGGGTGCTGCCAATCCGTATCGCACTTTCAAAAGCCATGTGCGGTCATTTGTATGACGGCCTGAGCGCAAATACAGCCCAGCGCCTTTAATGAAGGTAGGCGGATGCCAAAGGAGGTCGCCATGCGCGGGATGCTCGATAGGCCGGAACAGGAACTGATTCTTGTGGTGGACGATGCCGTCGAGGCGCGCCAGCGACTCGGCGCGCTGCTGGTCGACCGCTATCAGGTGAGACTGGTGGGTAATGAGGAAGCGCTGGCGGCGGCCAGGTCGCGGCCGCAACCGGACCTGATCCTGCTCAACTGGCAGGACGACTACACGCTGTGCCGCGAACTCAAGCGCGACCCGCAGACCCGTTACATCCCGCTGATTCTGGTGACGGCCAGAAGCGATGCCGCCGACGAGCAGCTGGGGTTCGACCTCGGCGCCGCCGACTACATCACCAAGCCGGTCAGCCCGCCCATCGTGCTTGCCCGCGTGCGGGCGCAGCTGCAACTCAAGGCAGCCACCGACTACCTTCGCGACAAGAGCGAGTACCTGGAGCTCGAGGTCAAACGGCGTACGCGCGATATTCAGCGCTTGCAGGACGTCACCATCGAGGCCATGGCCAGTGTCGCGGTGATGCGCGACAACCCGCGCAGCCGTCGCCTGGAGCGTATCGAGCGCTACATGATCGGCCTGGCCACCGCCCTGGCGCGGCAGCAGCCGGCCCTGTCCGAAACGTTGAACGAGGAGCGCATCGCTCAGCTGGGCAAGTCGGCCATGCTGCATGTGATCGACCGGCTGACCCTGCCCGATCGCGTACTACTCAACCATGGCGAGCCGGACGAGAGTGATCTGCGCCTTTTGAGCGAGGGCGTGATCGCCGGGCGTGAAGCGCTGGAGCGAGCCGAGCGCAAGCTGGGCAGCATCACCGACTTTCTCTCCGACGCCAAGGATATCGTTTACGGCCAGCACGAGCGCTGGGATGGCAAGGGCTATCCGCAGGGCCTGTTTGGTGAGCAGATCCCGCTGTCGGCGCGGCTGATGGCGCTGGTGGGGCATTTCGAAGAACTGACCTGCCAGCATGCCTACCTGCCGCCTGTCAGCCCGGAGCAGGCGGTATCGCAGATCTGCGCGGCCAGCGGTACGCGCTTCGATCCGATGGTAGTGCTGGCCTTCGTCGAGGCGACCTCGGAGTTCCTGCATATCGCCCAGAGCCTGGCCGACGACGCCGCTGCAGTCGGCGTCGAACTGCAGCGCCTGGAAGATTCGCTGGCAGAAAGCATCGAGCTGACCATGCCGCCGGCGTCCTGACGTAGTGGCGGCTCGTGCAGGATGCGCTATGCGCACCGCTGCACCGCGTCTGCCGTGCACCACCGACTCGGCCCACGGCACCCCAGTGTCGCGACACGGATGATCGGTCTCTGCCTTGAACCGTGGGAGGGGCTTCAGCCGCGACGCTTCTGGTGCATCAAAGTCGCTCGCGGCTAAAGCCCCTCCCACGAAGCCGGGCGCTGAACCGATACTCCATGGTTGAAGAGACACTAGGTTCTGTACGAAAAGTCGTCGAGCGAAGGTCAGGCGAGGCAAAAACAGGTGAGGAACGGACTGGGCTCGCATTCGAGTTTACGAGCTGTAAATGAGCATTCCGAACCTGTTTTTAACGAAGCATCACCGAGCGCAGGCAGTTTTCGTACAGAACCTAGCGACCTGCGTGGCCATCGCAAGTGTCAATCGACGATCCGCTCCACATGATGGCAGGCCACCTGCCGCGCATCGATCAGGCGCAGCTCCGGGCGCTCGACACGGCAGCGTTCGTCGGCGTGCGGGCAGCGCTTGTGGAAGGCGCAGCCGGAAGGCGGATTCAGCGGATTGGGCAATTCACCGCTGATCTTCATCCTGGGCTTGTCCGGGTCGGGATGGATGGCCGGCGTCGCCGACAGTAGCGCACGGGTGTAGGGGTGCAGCGGGCGGCTATAGAGCAATTCCGATGCGCCCATTTCCGCCGGGCGGCCGAGGTACATCACCAGCACGTCGTCGGCGACATGGCGCACCACCGCCAGGTTGTGCGAGATGAACACGTAGCCGGTGTCGAACTCTTCCTGCAGGTCCATGAACAGATTGAGCACCTGCGCCTGGATCGACACGTCCAGCGCCGAGGTCGGTTCGTCCGCCACCAGCACCTTGGGCTGCAGCATCATGGCGCGGGCCAGGGCGATGCGTTGGCGCTGGCCGCCGGAGAACATGTGCGGGTAGCGTTGATAGTGCTCGGGGCGTAGGCCCACCTGCTGCATCATCGCCTGGACCCGCTCGCGGCGCTCGGCTCGCGACAGGTCAGTGTTGATCAGCAGCGGCTCGGCCAACTGATCGCCGACCTTCTGCCTGGGATTGAGCGAGGCATAGGGGTTCTGGAACACCATCTGCACGTCGCGGCGCAGCTGCTTGCGCTCGGCCTTGCTGGCGCCGGCCACCTCGCGCCCGGTGATCTGCAGGGAGCCTGCGCTGGGTTCCTCGATAAGGGTCAGGGCCCGAGCCAGGGTGGACTTGCCGCAGCCGGATTCACCGACCACCGCCAGGGTCCTGCCGGCCTCCAGCGCGAACGACACGCCGTTGAGCGCCTGCACCGTTGCCGCCGGTTTGAACAGGCCGCGCGAGACGCTGTAGTGACGGGTCAGCTCATGGGCTTGCAGTACGGTGCTCATCGGGCCACCTCCGCCGTTGGTTCAAGAGGGAAGAAGCAGCGCGCGGCGCCACGCTCGTGCGGGTCCAGGGTTGGGCGTTGCAGTTGGCAGCGCTCCTGCACGTACGGGCAGCGGGGTGACAGCAGGCAACCTATCGGGCGGTCGTAGCGACCGGGGACGATGCCGGGCAGGGTGGCCAGGCGGCTGGCACCGACGCTGTGTTCGGGAATGGCCTTGAGCAATGCCTGGGTGTAGGGGTGGCTGGGGGCATCGAACAGGGTCGGTACCTGGCCCAGCTCTACCGCCTGCCCGGCGTACATCACGCAGACGCGCTGAGCGGTTTCGGCGACCACCGCCAGGTCATGGGTGATCAGTACCAGGGCCATACCTTCATCGCGCTGCAGGTTCAGCAGCAGCTCCATGATTTGCGCCTGGATGGTCACGTCCAGCGCGGTAGTGGGTTCGTCGGCGATCAGCAGCTTGGGTTCGGCAGCGATCGCCATGGCGATCGCCACACGCTGACTCATGCCACCGGAAAGCTGGTGCGGGTAGGCATCGAGGCGGCTGGCGGCGCCGGGAATCTCGACCCGCTCCAGCAGCTCCAGGGCACGGGCGCGCGCCGCCTTGCCTTTCAGACCAAGGTGCTGGCGCAGCACCTCCTCGATCTGGAAACCCACGGTGTAACTGGGGTTGAGGGCGGTCATCGGGTCCTGGAAGACCATGGCCAGGTCCTTGCCGACGATATGCCGGCGCTGGCGGCATTTCAGGCGCAGCATGTCGGTGCCGTCGAACTGCATGCAGTCGGCCTGAACGATCCCGGGCGCATCGATCAGGCCCATCAGTGCCATCATGGTCACCGATTTGCCGGAGCCGGACTCACCGACGATGGCCAGCACCTCGCCCTTGTCCACGCACAGGTCGAGGCCATCGACCACCGGCATGGCCGAGCCGAAACGTACGGACAGATTGCGGATATTCAGCAGGCTCATTCCTGGTTCCTCACTGCGCATTCTTGAGTTTCGGATCGAGCGCATCGCGCAAACCGTCGCCTATCAGATTGATGGCCAGCACGCTGAGCAGGATGGCCTGGCCAGGCAGCGTCACCACCCACCAGGCGCGCTCGATGTAGTCGCGCGCCGAAGCCAGCATGGTGCCCCACTCGGGCGTCGGCGGCTGCACGCCGAGGCCGAGAAAGCCCAGCGCGGCGGCATCGAGAATCGCCGAGGAAAAGCTCAGCGTGGCCTGTACGATCAGCGGCGCCATGCAGTTGGGCAGCACGGTGACGAACATCAGCCGTGGCAGGCCGGCACCGGCCAGTTGCGCAGCGGTGACGTAGTCGCGGTTCAGCTCGCTCATCACCGCCGCGCGGGTCAGGCGCACGTAGGACGGCAGCGATACGATGGCGATGGCGAAGATGGTGTTGATCAAGCCCGGGCCGAGGATGGCGACGATGGCCACCGCCAGCAGCAGCGACGGCAATGCCAGCATGATGTCCATCAAACGCATGATGCCGGGGCCGAGCAGGCGCGGGAAAAAGCCTGCTGCCAGCCCGAGGAGAATGCCGGGAATCAGTGACAGCACCACCGAGGCCAGGCCGATCACCAGTGACAGGCGTGCACCGTGGATCAGTCGCGAGAGCAGGTCGCGGCCCAGTTCGTCGGTGCCGAGCAAAAAGCGCCATTGGCCGCCTTCGAGCCACACCGGCGGCGTGAGCAGGAAGTCGCGGTACTGCTCGCTGGGATCATGTGGCGCGACCCAGGGTGCGAACAAGGCGCAGAACACCATCAGCAGCATGAACGCCAGGCCGGCGAGGGCCCCTTTGTTATGGCTGAAGGCCTGCCAGAATTCTTTCAGGGGCGAGGGGTAGAGCAGGCTCTGATCGAGCGCGGTAGAGGTGGTCATGGGCGCACCTCGCGTAGGGTGGACGACGCTTCACCCGTCCACCGAGGTATTTTCACGGTGGGTGAAAAAAGCGTCATCCACGCTACATGATCTATGGGGTTATTCATCACGCCTTCCTTACTTCTGATGGCGAATACGTGGATTGGCCAGGCCATAGAGGATGTCCACGGTGAAGTTGACCAGGATCACCAGGCAGGCGATCAGCAGGATGCCGTTCTGCACCACCGGATAGTCGCGCGCGCCGATGGCCTCGATCAGCCATTTGCCGATGCCCGGCCAGGAGAAGATGGTTTCGGTCAGCACCGCACCGGCCAGCAGGGTGCCGACCTGCAGACCGAACACGGTCAGCACCGGGATCAGCGCGTTGCGCAGGCCGTGCACGAAGACCACGCGCGTCGGCGACAGGCCCTTGGCCCGCGCGGTACGGATGTAGTCCTCGCGCAGCACTTCGAGCATCGCCGAGCGGGTCATCCGCGCGATCACCGCCAGCGGGATGGTGCCGAGCACGATGGCCGGCAGGATCAGATGGCGCAGGGCGTTGCCGAAGGCGCCGGGCTCATCGGCGAGCAGGCTGTCGATCAGCATAAAGCCGGTGACAGGCGGAATGTCGTAAAGCAGGTCGATACGCCCGGAGACCGGTGTCCAGCCCAGGCCTACCGAGAAGAACATGATCAGCAGCAGGCCCCACCAGAAAATCGGCATGGAATAGCCGGTCAGGGCAATGCCCATCACCCCATGGTCCAGCGGCGTGCCGCGCTTGAGCGCCGCGACTACCCCGGCGATCAGGCCCAGTATGCCGGCGAACAGCAAGGCCGCCAGGGCCAGCTCGACGGTGGCGGGAAACAGGGTGAGGAACTCGCCCCACACGCTTTCGCGCGAGCGCAGCGACTCGCCCAGGTTGCCGCTGGCAAGCTGGCCGATGTAGTCGAGATACTGGGCATACAGCGGCTTGTTCAGTCCCAGACGCTCCATGGCCTGAGCGTGCATTTCCGGGTCGACGCGGCGCTCGCCCATCATCACTTCCACCGGGTCGCCGGGGATCAGGCGGATCAGGGCGAAGGTCAGCAGGGTGACGCCGAAGAACGTGGGGATCAGCAAGCCAAGACGGCGTGCAATGAAGCTCAGCATGGCGGTGGGTAACTCCTAGTCAGAACGGTATCGAGCCGCCTGGATTCCGGCGATCGCTTTGCGCAGATTGCAGGTTAGCCGTTCGATCACGACGCGACCCGAAGGTTTGTTCGGGTCGTCGTGCGTGGCCGTCTCACGATGGCGGTAGCTCAATGGCGGTCGCGCAGCGGGCGATCAGTCGTTGCTGACACCGCTGAAGCTGTTGCGCCCGAAGGGGCTGATCTCGAAGCCTTTGACGCTGCTGCGCATCGGTTGGTAGACCGTGGAGTGAGCGATCGGCGTGATCGGCACTTCGCGCTTGAGAACCGCCTGCGCCTGACGGTACAGCTCGCTGCGTTGCTCCTGTTCGGTGACGCGCTTGGCGGCGACCACCAGCTTGTCGTATTCGGCGTCGCACCACTTGGAGAAGTTGTTGCCGTCTACCGAGGCGCAGCCGTACAGGGTGCCGAGCCAGTTGTCCGGGTCGCCGTTGTCGCCGGTCCAGCCGATCAGCATGGCGTCGTGTTCGCCGGCATGGGCACGCTTGATGTACTCGCCCCATTCGTAGCTGACGATGCGCGCCTTGATGCCGATCTTGGCCCAGTCGTTCTGCAGCATCTCGGCCATCAGCCGCGCATTGGGGTTGTAGGGGCGCTGCACGGGCATGGCCCACAGGGTGATCTCGGTACCTTCCTTGACGCCGGCGGCCTTGAGCAGCTCCTTGGCTTTCTCCGGATCGTAGGCGGCATCCTTGATCGACTCGTCATAGGACCACTGGGTCGGCGGCATGCCGTTCACCGCCAGTTGGCCGGCACCCTGGTACACGGCGTCGATGATGGCTGCCTTGTTCACGGCCATGTCCAGCGCCTGACGCACTTCGCGCTTGTCGAAGGGCGCGCGGGTGACGTTGTAGGCGATGTAGCCGAGGTTGTAGCCCGGCTCGCTCGGTACGGTGAGGTTCTTGTCGGCCTGCAGGCTCTGCAGGTCGGCAGGGCGCGGGTTGAGGGTGACGTGGCACTCGCCGGCGCGCAGCTTCTGCGCGCGCACCGAGGCGTCGGTGTTGATGGAGAAGATCAGGTTGTCGATCTTCACCTGCTCGGGCGCCCAGTACTGGGTGTTGCCCTTGAAGCGGATCACCGCGTCCTTCTGGTAGCGGCTGAACACGAAGGGGCCGGTGCCGACGGGCTTCTGGTTGATCTCCGCGGCCTTGCCGGCCTTGAGCAGCTGGTCGGCGTATTCAGCCGAGTGGATGGCGGCAAAGTTCATCGCCAGGTTCTGCACGAAGGCGGCGTCGACGGCGTTGAGGGTGAAGACCACGGTCATGTCGTCGGTCTTCTCGATCTTGGCGATGTTCTTGTCCAGGCCCATGTCGGTGAAGTACGGGAACTCGCTGGGGTAGGCCTGGCGGAACGGGTGGTTGCGATCGAGCATGCGCTGATAGGTGAACAGCACATCGTCGGCGTTGAAGTCGCGAGTCGGCTTGAAGTAATCGGTGGTGTGGAACTTGACCCCTTCGCGCAGATGGAAGGTGTAGGTCAGACCGTCTTCGCTGATGTCCCAGGAGGTGGCGAGGGCCGGCTGGGCCTTGGTGCCGCCGCGTTCGAATTCGGCGAGGCGGTTGAAGATGGTTTCCGAGGCCGCGTCGAAGTCGGTGCCGGTGGTGTACTGGCCGGGGTCGAAACCACCCGGGCTGCCTTCGGAGCAATACACCAGATTGCTGGCGTGGGCGAACGAAGCACTGGTGAGCAGGCCTGCGGTCAGCAGGGCCTTGCAAAGGGGGGACATACGCATGCGAACCTCTTTTTCTTTTTTTGTTCGCGCCTGGGTTCAGCGCGAGCTCGGTATGCGGTGAAGGCGGGTAGCCCCAACCGGGTCGAGCTCGAAATTAAGTCATGCTGAAATAGTGGTCAACAAAAATTAAGCAGCACTAACATTGCGCATGTTTGCCCTAAATCGGGGCAAAAATCACTCGTTGACGGGGTGATCGTCGAAAAGCGCCATGGTGGTCATGGTCAGCACTTCGGCCGGGGTGTCGGCGATGTTGGCCAGGCGATGCAGCTTGCCGGCATCGAAATGCACCGAGTCGCCGGGGCCGAGCGGGTAGTCGCGACCTTCGATGGTGTAGACGATCCGCCCGCTGAGCACGTAGGAAAACTCCACGCCTTCATGGGCAATCAGCTCCGACTGATAGCCCACCGGAATGTTCATCTTTACCGCGTTGATCGAGTTACCGGGAAAGGAGCTGGACAGGCGTTCGTAGGCCAGCAGCTGGCCGCCGACGGTGTAGCGCACCCGCTCGTTCACGTGCGAATCCGGCTGCGGTTGGGCGGGCTGGTCGAACAGCACGTTGAGCGGCACATCGAGCGCCTTGGCGATGCTGGCCAGCGAGGATAGCGAAACGCCGGTCAGGTTGCGCTCTGCCTGGGACAGGAAGCTGGCGGTCAGGCCGGCCTCGGCCGCCACCTGATTGAGAGTCTTGCCGGCGGCCCGCCGGTAGCGGCGCAAACGTTCGCCAATGCGATCTGCGGTCATGAAAGTGGCTCGCTATTCGGGTCAGCGGAGTATACCCATGAGCCGCCGGGACTCCAGCCCGATACCGGCGAGCTTTTTAAGTCCGGCTGAAAAAAGCTTTGACCAGAATTTAAGTAGAACTTAAATTTTTGCGACAAGTTGCCCGCCGACGATGTCCGTCTTGGGGCCAGACGAGGATGTGCAGATGACACTGGGAGTCGGCGGCAGTACGCCGGAGCAGGCCTTGGCGCGCCTGCAGAACATGATGGACGGCGCGGAGCCGATCAGTGAGGGGGAGTACCAGGCACGCATCGCCCGTGCTCAGGCGTTGATGCGTGAGCAGGATATCGCCGCGCTGTTCCTTGCCGCCGGTAGCAACCTGCAGTACTTCACCGGCGTGCAGTGGAATGCCAGCGAGCGCATGGTCGGTGCGATTTTGCCGGCCAGCGGTGCACTGGAATATCTGGCGCCGGCCTTCGAGGAAGGCACGGTGCGCGACTTTCAGGTGGTGCCCGGCGCGATCAATACCTGGCAGGAGCACGAAAGCCCCTATGCGCTGCTTCTGAACTGCCTGAAGCGCCTCGGGGTATTGCCCAATGATGGTGCGCCGCCGAAGGTAGGCCTTTGTTCTTCCTTGCCTTTTTTCATGTTCGAAGGCATCCGCCAGCTGACCGGCGGTTATCGCTTCGTCGACGCCGGGTGCATCACCACGGCCTGCCGCCAATGCAAGTCGCCGGCGGAAATCGCGCTGATGCAGCGCGCCAAGGACATGACCCTGGAAGTGCACAAGGCTGCTGCGAGCATCCTCCACGAAGGTATCAGCACCACCGAGGTCGCCGAGTTCATCCGCCAGGCGCACCGCCGCGTCGGTGCGCCTGGCTCGACCTTCTGCATCGTCCTGTTCGGTGCTGCCAGTGCCTTTCCGCATGGGGTCAAGCATGCGCAGCGGCTCAAGGACGGCGACATGGTACTGATCGACACCGGCTGCAAGGTGCACAGTTACCTGTCGGACATCACCCGCAGCTACGTATTCGGCACGCCCAGCGCGCGCCAGCGCGACTTCTGGAACAAGGAAAAAGCCGCGCAGCAGGCAGCGTTCGAGGCCGCCACCCTGGGGGCGCCCTGTTCGTCGGTGGACGCGGCGGCGCGGCGTAGCCTGGAGGCGGCGGGGCTTGGGTCCGGTTATGCCTTGCCGGGCTTGCCGCACCGTACCGGTCACGGTATCGGCCTGGACATTCACGAGGGCCCCTACCTGGTTGGCGGCGATGACACCCCGCTGGCGGAGGGCATGTGCTTCAGCAACGAGCCGATGATCTGCGTGCCGGGCGAGTTCGGCGTCCGTCTCGAGGATCACTTCTACATGACCGCAGACGGCCCGCGCTGGTTTACCCAGCCCAGCCATTCGGTGGACGACCCCTTCGGTCTGGACGTTTAACCGCGCGGAACCGGTGCCGGAGCGCCGTCACCGGTTCCCGGCGTTCATGGCACTTTCACCTTGGCGAAATTGTTCGAGCCCAGCGGGCTGAGCACGAAGCCTTCGACACCCTTGCGCAGCGCCGCGAACTGCTTGGGGTGGGCCAGGGCGATCCACGGCGCCTGTTCGTGAAAGATGCCCAGGGCCTGGCGATACAGCGCGGCGCGTTTGCCCTGCTCGGGCTCGCGCCGCGCCTCGGTGATCAGCGTATCGAAGGCCTTGTCGCACCAGCCTGCCTGGTTCTCGCCGCTTTCGGCCGCTGCGCAGGACAGGTTGGGGGTGAGGAAGTTGTCCGGGTCGCCGTTGTCGCCGGCCCAGCCCATGAACACCAGATCGTGCTCGCCGTTCTTGGCCCGCTTGATCAGCTCGCCCCACTCGAACACGCGAATGTCGCTGCGGATGCCGATGGCGGCGAGATCGGCCTGCAGCATCTGTGCGCCGATGCCGGGGTTGGGGTTGGTTGGCCCGCCACCGGGGCGGGTCCAGATCGACAGGGCGAAGCCATCGGCGTGACCGGCCTCGGCCAGCAGCTGGCGGGCCCGTTCAGGATCGTGCGGCCAGTCCACAAGGGTTTCGTCATGGCCCCACAGGGTGGCCGGGTAGGGCGCCACGGCCGGCGTGGCATTGCCCTCGCCAAACTGCGCGCGAATGTAGGCGGCCTTGTCGAACGCTAGGTTGATCGCCTGGCGCACGCGCACGTCACCCAGCGGCCGATGGCGGGTGTTGATGCCGATATAGGCGGTCAGCAGCGAGTCCAGTTCCAGCACCTGCAGCTGCGGGTCGGCCTTGAGCGCCGGGATATCCACCGGACGCGGGTAGAGGGCGATCTGGCAGTCGCCGGCCTTGAGCCGTTGCTGGCGCACGTTGGGCTCGGGGGTGATGGCCAGTATCAGTCGCTCGACCTTCGGCGCGCCGTCCCAGTAGTCCGGGTTGCCACGAAAGCGCACCTGGGCGTCCTTGGCGTAGCGCTCGAAGACGAAGGGGCCGGTGCCGATGGGGGCGTTGTTCAGCCGCTCGGGCTTGCCGCTGGCGAGCAGGTGCTCGGCGTATTCGGCCGAGTAGATCGAGGCGAAGCCCATGGCCAGGTTGGTCAGAAAGGGCGCCTCGGGATGCTTCAGAGCGAAACGCACACGATGCTCGTCGAGTTTTTCGATGCGCTCGATTAGTTGCGCCAGGCCCATGGCCTCGGCGTAGGGGAAGCCGCGCAGCGACAGCTTGTGCCAGGGATGCGCTTGGTCGAGCTGGCGCTGGAAGCTCCACAGCACGTCGTCGGCGTTGAATGTGCGGCTTGGGGTGAAATCCTTGTTGGCATGGAACTTCACCCCCTCGCGCAGGGTGAAGGTGTAGCTCAGGCCGTCATCGCTGATCTCCCAGCTCTGCGCCAGCGCCGGGACGATGTCGGTGCTGCCGGGGGCGAAGGCCACCAGGCGTTCGAACAGGGTTTCCGCCGTGGCGTCGGCGGTGGTGGCGGCGGTGTACTGGACGATATCGAAACCTTCCGGGCTGGCTTCGCTGCACACCACCAGATTGGCCGCCTGGACCTGAGTAGCAAACAGAGCGGCCAGCAGCACGCCAGCGCGCTTGAGGGGCAGGGTAGACATTTGAACTCCCGATCCAGATACAAACGGCGCACCCAAAGGTGCGCCGTCTGCCGTCAGTTGCCGATGCTCACACCATAGAAGGAGTTGAGCGCGAACGGGCTGATGCGGAAGTCCTGCACCTCCTTGCGCATCGGCTGATACACGGTGGAGTGGGCCAGCGGGGTGATGGGCACCTCGCGCTTGAGGATCACCTGAGCCTGCTTGTACAGCTCGGTACGCTCGGCCACGTCGGTGGTGCGCTTGGCGGCCTTGACCAGCTTGTCGTAGTCCTCGAAGCACCACTTGGAGAAGTTGTTGCCGTCGACCGCATCGCAGCCGTAGAGGGTGCCGAGCCAGTTGTCCGGATCACCGTTGTCGCCACTCCAGCCGATCAGCATGGCGTCGTGCTCACCAGCCTTGGCGCGCTTGAGGTATTCGCCCCATTCGTAGGTGACGATGCGTGCCTTGATGCCGATCTTGGCCCAGTCGGCCTGCAGCATTTCAGCGATCTGCTTGGCGTTGGGGTTGTACGGGCGCTGCACCGGCATGGCCCATAGGGTGATTTCGGTGCCTTCCTTGATGCCGGCGGCCTTGAGCAGTTCCTTGGCCTTTTCCGGGTCGAAGGCCGGATCCTTGATGTCTTCGTTATAAGACCACTGGGTCGGCGGCATGCCGTTGACCGCCAACTGTCCGGCGTTCTGGTACACCGCGTCGAGGATCGCCTGCTTGTTCACCGCCATGTCCAGCGCCTGGCGTACTTCCAGTTTGTCGAACGGCGGGTGGGTGACGTTGTAGGCGATGTAACCGACGTTGAAGCCGGCTTGCTCCGGCATCTGCAGCTTGGCGTCCTGCTGCAGCGCAGCGATGTCGGCCGGGCGTGGGAACAGGGTGACGTGGCATTCGCCAGCCTTGAGCTTCTGCATGCGCACCGACGAGTCGGTGTTGATGGCGAAGATCAGGTTGTCGATCTTCACGTCGTCCGGTTTCCAGTAGTCCTTGTTGCCCTTGTAGCGGATCACCGCGTCCTTCTGGTAACGGCTGAACACGAAGGGACCGGTGCCGACCGGCTTCTGGTTGATGTCGGCGGCCTTGCCAGCCTTGAGTAGTTGGTCGGCATATTCGGCGGACTGGATCGAGGCGAAGCTCATCGCCAGGTTTTGCACGAAGGCGGCGTCCACCTCATTGAGGATGAAGCGCACCGTATGGTCGTCCAGCTTCTCCAGCTTGGCGATGTTGCTGTCCATGCCCATATCGGTGAAGTAGGGGAACTCGGAGGGGTAGGCCTTGCGGAAGGGGTGGTCCTTGTCGAGCATGCGGTTGAAGGTGAACAGCACGTCGTCGGCGTTGAATTCGCGGCTCGGCTTGAAGTACTCGGTGGTGTGGAACTTCACCCCGGGGCGCAGCTTGAAGGTGTAGGTCAGGCCGTCGTCGGACACCTCCCAGCTCTCGGCCAGGCCAGGCTCGACCTTGGTGCCGCCGCGCTCGAACTGGGTCAGGCGGTTGAAGACGGTTTCCGCCGCGGCGTCGAAATCGGTACCGGTGGTGTACAGGCCCGGGTCGAACCCGGCGGGGCTGCCCTCGGAGCAGAACACCAGGTTGGCGGCGCTGGCGAGGGGGGCGCTGGCGATCAGCCCAGCGGTAAGCAAAGCCTGGAGAATGGCGTTCTTGCGCATCTTGACCTCATCGTTGTTGTGGTTGTGATCCCTGAGGAGCCTCTTCTGGAGACCACCGCCGAAACTATGCAGGCCTTGTGCCCGAGGCAAGCGCTACGTCACGCGGAAGATGGTTAGCGCTACAGCGCTGTAATTTGCTGTCGCATTTATGAAAATGTTGCGGGGAAAAGATGGCGAAACGCCGTTATCTGGCGATAACGGCGCTGCTTTATTGCAGAGCGTGGTTCAGGGCATCTGCACTTCGATGACGCCATCGGCGCTGACCGTGACCTGGCTGGTGCCTGCCTCGATCTGCGGCGTGGGTGCTGCGTCCATCATCGCCATGCCTTTGGCCTCGAAGTTGCGCATGACCATCTGCGGCTGGAAGCCTCCGGTGTTGAGGCTCAGACTGACCAGCTTGTAGCCCTTGCCTCCCAGTGCTTCGGTGGCCAGCTGGGCGCGCGCCCTGAAGGCATCGACGGCGTCCTTGAGCATGGCGTCCTCGCGGGTCTTGCGCGTGTCGCTGGCGATGCTGAAGTCCATGCCAGCCATCTTCATCGATTGCAGCAGCTCACCAGTAAGGGTGGACAGGCGGGCGAAGTCGGCGCTTTCCAGGCGCACTTCGGCGCGCTCGCGCCAGGCAGTGATCTTCTGGCCCTTGTCGTCGTACACCGGGTAGCTGTTGCGGCTGCCCAGTTTGACCGCCACGCCTTTGACCTGACGCGCCTGCTCCAGCGTCTTGTTCAGGGTGTTGGTGATTTCTGCCGCCAGCTTGGCCGGGTCGGCATTCTGCGATTCGGTGTAGAGGGCGACGTGCATCAGGTCGTGGGCGACCTCCTGGTTCACCTCGGCGCGCAGGGCGATCTGGTTGTAGCGCGCCTCGTCCGCCAGCAGGCCGGTGCTGGCCAGGCTGGCGATGGTCAGGGCGAGGAGGGAGGCGATACGGGGCATGGTGCGCATGTGCAGTTCCTTTTTCAGTGGCCTTTATGGCCGTTTCCCGAGGGTAGACGAAGGCGGGTGGCCATTCGGGTTAAACAGGTTCGATTTTTTTCAGCCTGAGGCGGGGCGGGATGTGCGGCCGGTTGCCGCAGCGGCGCAAGGCCGCAGCAGCCTTGGTTATACTCGCCGCCATCAATTGGAGTCGCCATGCTCGAACCCGTGCAGTTACTCTCCGCCAGCCGCCAGAATCTTTGGCGCCTGACTCTCATTCGAATTCTGGTGCTGGCCGCTCAGGCAGGCTCGGTCGGGCTTGCCTACAAGTCGGGCATGATACCGCTGCCCTGGTTGCAGTTATCGGTCACCCTTGGCGTTTCCCTGTTGTTGTGCCTGGGCACGGCGCTGCGCCTGCGCGGTCCCTGGCCGGTGACGGAGGTCGAATATGCGGTGCAACTGGGCTGCGACCTGATCATCCATAGTGTGCTGCTGTATTACTCGGGCGGCTCGACCAACCCCTTCGTCTCCTACTATCTGGTGCCGCTGACCATCGCCGCGGCAACGCTGCCCTGGCTGTTCACCATCGTGTTATCCGGCCTGGCGTTGGCGGGATATACCTTGCTGCTGGTATGGACGCACCCACTCGAACTACCCGCCGCCCGCGAGAGCCTGCTGGTCTACGGCATGTGGCTGAGCTTCGCTCTGGCCGCCTCGCTGATCACCTTCTTCGTCGCCAAGATGGCCGAGGAGCTGCGTCGCCAGGACGAGCTGCGTGCCGAGCGCCGCGAGGAAAGCCTGCGTGACCAACAGCTGTTGGCCGTGGCCACGCAGGCCGCCGGTGCCGCCCATGAGTTGGGCACGCCACTGGGCACCATGAGCGTGCTGCTCAAGGAGCTGCGCCAGGAGTACCGCGACAAGCCCGCGCTGCAGGATGACCTGGCGTTGCTGCAGGAGCAGGTCAAGCTGTGCAAGTTCACCCTGCAGCAACTGGTGCGCGCCGCCGAGAACGACCGGCGCCAGGCGGTTATCGAACAGTCCAGCGTGGAGTGGCTGGAAACCACCCTCAACCGCTGGCACCTGATGCGCCCCGAGGCCAGCTACCGTTACCAATGCCTCGGCCGTGGCACGCCGCCGCGCATCATGCCGCCGGCCGATCTTACGCAGGCGTTGCTCAATCTGCTCAACAACGCCGCCGATGCCTGTCCGGACAAGCTCGATATCCGCCTGGACTGGGATCATCAGTGGCTGCGTCTGAGCATCCGCGACCATGGCGTCGGCGTGCCGCTGGCCATCGCCGAGCAGCTCGGGCGGCCGTTCTTCACCACCAAGGGCAAGGGCTTCGGTCTCGGCCTTTTCCTCAGCCAGGCCAGCGTGACCCGTGCCGGCGGTACGGTTAAGTTGTATAACCACGAGGAAGGCGGCACCCTCACCGAATTGAAGTTGCCGCGTGCCTACGGCGTGGCCTGATTAGGAAAACCAAGCATGAGCGAAGAATCCCTGTTCGAAGGCGAAGAGCATCCGCATCTGCTGCTGGTGGATGACGATCCCACCTTCACTCGCGTGATGGCGCGCGCCATGAGTCGCCGCGGCCTGCGCGTCTCCACCGCATCCAGCGCCGAAGAAGGCCTGGCCCTGGCCAAGGACGATCTGCCGGATTACGCCGTGGTCGACCTGAAGATGGAGGGCGACTCTGGCCTGGTACTGCTGCCCAAGCTGCTGGAGCTGGACGCCGAGATGCGTGTGGTGATCCTCACCGGCTATTCCAGCATCGCCACCGCGGTGGAGGCCATCAAGCGCGGCGCGGCCAACTACCTGTGCAAGCCGGCCGATGCTGACGATGTGCTCACCGCGCTGCTCTCCGAGCACGCCGACCTGGACAGCCTGGTGCCGGAAAACCCGATGTCGGTGGACCGCCTGCAGTGGGAGCACATCCAGCGCGTGCTGGCCGAGCATGAGGGCAATATCTCTGCCACCGCGCGCGCCCTGGGCATGCACCGCCGCACCCTGCAGCGCAAGTTGCAGAAGCGTCCGGTACGCCGCTGAGCCTTTGCATACCAAGACCCGCCGCCCGGCCGGGCGGCGATCCGCTTTAGCCCGTAGGGTGGGCTTCAGCCCACCAGGGGGCTCAGGCCGTAGGATGGGGGCTGACCTCATCAACGTGGGTTCATGTGGGCTAAAGCCCACCCTACAACTGCGTAGCTTTTGCCAATGGCGAAGCATGCCCCGGCCCACCCTGCAACTGCGCGGCTATTGCCCATGGCCGAAGGATGCTTAGCCAGCTAACATAGGTCGTCAGACAACTCTGGTGCCCCATGTTCGCTGTCGCTGCACAAACCCTCGCCATCACTGCGCCCGTGTTCGCCATGCTGTTTCTGGGTGTGGCGCTCAAGCGCCTGCGCTGGATCGATACGCCCTTCATCGATACCGCCTCGAGTCTGGTGTTTCGCGGCACCATGCCGACCCTGCTGTTTCTTGGTGTGGTCAAGGCTGACCTGGACGCGGCGTTGCAGCCGCAATTGCTGACCTACTTCTTTCTCGCCACCACCGCGTCGTTCTTCGTCGCCTGGGCCTGGGCGATCTGGCGCGTGCCGTTCGAAGACCGCGGCATCTACACCCAGGGTGCCTTCCGCGGTAACAACGGCATTGTCGGTCTGGCGCTGGCCACCAGCATGTACGGCGACTATGGCCTGTCGGTGGGCTCGCTGCTCGCGGCGCTGGTGATCCTCTGCTACAACGCGCTCTCGGCGGTGGTGCTGGCCATCTACAGCCCGGGCGCCAAGCCCGGTGCCAAGGCTATCGTGCGCAGCATCGTGACCAATCCGATGATCATCGGCGTGCTGCTGGCAGTGCCGATCGCCTACTGGAAAATTCCGCTGCCGCAGTGGTTTCTCACCTCGGCCGAGTACTTCGCGCAGATGACCCTGCCGCTGGCACTGATCTGCATCGGCGGTACCCTGAGCCTGGCTTCGCTGCGGCGCAGCAGTGGTACGGCCATTGGTTCGGGCATGATGAAGATGGTCTGGCTGCCGCTGCTGAGCACCTCAGGCGCCTGGCTGCTGGGCTTTCGTGGGGCAGATCTGGCGATCCTGTTTCTCTACTTCGCCAGCCCGACGGCCGCGGCCAGCTTCGTCATGGCCCGCGCGGTCGGCGCCAACCATGAGCTGGCTGCCGCCATCATCGTCATCACCACGCTGGCGGCGGTGGTCACCACCAATATCGGTCTGCTGTTGCTGCAGTGGGGGGGCTGGATCTAGCGGGAGGCTCTGGGTTGGACTTGCCGGCGATGCACCGATCACCGGCAAGCCGACTGCTACGCGGCGTTGTTCTGGTACTCGTCGATCACTTCCTGCGCCGCGCGGAAGGCGTCGATGCTGGCCGGTACGCCGGCGTACACCGCGCAGTGCAGCAGGGTTTCGCGAATTTCCTCTACCGTGCAGCCGTTGTTCAGTGCGCCACGCACGTGCCCCTTGAGTTCCTGCGGGCATTTCAGCGCGGTCAGCGCCGCCAGGGTGATCAGGCTGCGCGTCGCACGCGGCAGACCGCTGCGTGTCCATACGCCACCCCAGGCATGTTCGTTGACGAAGTCCTGCAATGGCTGGGTAAGCTCGGTGGCATTGTTCAGGGCGCGGTCGACGAATGCATCGCCCATCACCTCACGACGCACCTGCAGACCGCGGTCATGGTTCTCGCTCATGTTCACACCTGCTCGCCACGTTGTTTGTGCCAGGCACGCCCAGCGATGATCACTAGGGTGATGGCAGTGAGCGGCAGCACGTAGCCGATCATCGCGTCACCAAAGGTTTCGGCCTGCGGGCGGCCGGTGCTGAACAGCACCAGATACAGGGTGTAGGCCACGTAGTAGGCGAGAAACAACAGGCCTTCCCAGCGGTTGATGCGATAGCCGCTGAAGAAGATCGGCAGGCAGGCCACCGCCACGGCGATCATTACCGGAAAGTCGAAGGCCAGGGCATTGGCAGCGACCGGAATGGTTGCCGGCGAGACCAGCGAGGCCAGACCCAGCACGCAGAGCAGGTTGAAGATGTTGCTGCCGACGATGTTGCCTACGGCGATGTCTCGCTCGCCCTTGAAGGCGGCAATGATCGAGGTCGCCAGCTCGGGTAGTGAGGTGCCGACGGCGATCACGGTCAGGCCGATTACCAGTTCCGACAGGCCCAATGCGCGAGCCAGTTGCACGGCGCCTTCGACCAGGAAGTTGGAACCCGTCACCAGCAGCACCAGGCCCGCGATGACCAGGCCCAGGTTGATTGCCCAGGCATAGGGTTTGGGGGATTCGTCGAGGCCGAATTCCTTGGCGAATTCATCGTCATCGCCGGCCTTTTCCTTGCGTGCGCCATAGATCAGGAAGCCGGTGTAGGCCAGAACGCCAGCGAACAGCAGGGCGCCATCTAGGCGACTCAGTTCGCCGTCCCAGGCCAGGCCGAAGGTGACCAGGCTGGCGCCGATCATGATCGGCACATCGAGGCGAATCAGCTGGCGCGAGACAACCAGTGGTGCAACCAGGGCCGTCACACCGAGGATAAGCAGGACGTTGGCGATATTGCTGCCGATCACGTTGCCGATCGCCAGGTCACCGCTGCCGTTGAAGGCTGATTGCACGCTGACTGCGGTTTCCGGCGCGCTGGTGCCGAAGGCCACAACGGTCAGGCCGATTACCAAAGGTGGAATGCCGAACTGCGCGGCCAGCTTGGCGGCGCCGCGCACCAGTACTTCGGCGCCGGCGACCAGCAGCACCAGGCCGGCGATCAGGTAGACATAGGTCATCAGGGTCATTGCAGAGTAGCTCCGGAAAAAGTGCGGCTAGTGTAGCGATGGCGTTATCCGCCGCTAGATGCGCCAGAAAGATTTTGTTGCCAATTGTTGGTCAGTCCAGCGCCTCGACCCGTACCGGCACCACGCCTGCGCGGAGCATATCCAGGCGCACGGCGGCGGCATGTGAAACGTCGATCACGCGGCCGCGGACGAAGGGCCCACGATCATTGATGCGCAATATGACGCTACGTTCATTGTTCAGGTTGGTCACCCGCACTCGCGTACCGAAGGGTAGGGTGCGATGGGCGGCGGTCAGCGCGTTCTGGTCGAAGCGCTCACCGCTGGCGGTGCGTTTGCCGTGGTGCGCCTGGGCATAGTAGGAGGCTTTGCCGGTTTCGCTGCCACCTGTACCGCCGCCAAAGGTGGAACAGCCGCCGAGCACGGCAAGCGCGCCGAGTAATGCGCAGCTGCGCAACGCCGATGCAATGCGGGGCAATGAAGGTTCCCGGATTGCATCCGGGCTACGGATCGTCATCTGTTCTTTCTCCATGAAAAACGCCGGGGGAACCCGGCGTTTTTCAGTATCAAGCGAAACGGCCTGGCTCAGCCTTCGAGCTTCTTCTTCAGCAGTTCGTTCACTTGCCCCGGGTTGGCCTTGCCCTTGGAGGCCCTCATGGCCTGGCCGACGAAGAAGCCGAACATCTTGCCGCGCTTGGCTTCGTCGCTGGCGCGGTACTGCTCGACCTGCTCGGCGTTGGCGGCCAGGACTTCGTCGAGCATCGCCTCGATGGCGCCGCTGTCGGTGACCTGCTTGAGGCCCTTGCTCTCGATGATCGCATCGGCGCTGCCTTCACCGGCGGCCATGGCCTCGAACACCATCTTGGCGATCTTGCCGCTGATGGTGTTGTCCTTGATGCGCAGGATCATGCCGCCCAGGTGCTCGGCGGACACCGGCGACTGCTCGATCTCCAGGCCTTCCTTGTTGAGCAGGCTGGACAGCTCGCCCATCACCCAGTTGGCAGCCAGCTTCGCGTCGCCACAGACCTTGGCCACTTCTTCGAAGTACTCGGCCATCTCGCGGCTGGCGCTCAATACACTGGCGTCGTAGGTGGACAGGCCGTACTGGCTCTGGAAGCGCTCGCGTTTTTGCGTCGGCAGTTCCGGCAGCTGGCTGCGCACCTCGTCGAGGAAGCTCTGCTCGATCACCACCGGCAACAGGTCGGGGCAGGGGAAGTAACGGTAGTCGTTGGCTTCTTCCTTGCCGCGCATGGAGCGGGTCTCATCCTTGTTCGGGTCGTACAGGCGGGTTTCCTGTATGACCTTGCCGCCGTCCTCAATCAGCTCGATCTGGCGCTGGATCTCGTGGTTGATCGCCTTCTCGATGAAGCGGAAGGAGTTGACGTTCTTGATCTCGGCTCGGGTGCCGAAGGCTTCCTGGCCTTTCGGACGCACGGACACGTTGCAGTCGCAGCGCAGCGAGCCTTCGGCCATGTTGCCGTCACAGATGCCCAGGTAGCGCACCAGGGCGTGGATGGCCTTGACGTAGGCCACCGCCTCCTTGGCCGAACGAATGTCCGGTTCGGAAACGATTTCCAGCAGCGGTGTGCCGGCACGGTTGAGGTCGATGCCGCTCATGCCGTGGAAGTCTTCGTGCAGGCTCTTGCCGGCATCCTCTTCCAGGTGCGCGCGGGTGATACCAATGCGCTTGACGGTGCCGTCTTCCAGGGTGATGTCCAGATGGCCCTTGCCGACGATGGGGTGATCCATCTGGCTGGTCTGGTAGCCCTTGGGCAGGTCCGGATAGAAGTAGTTCTTACGGGCGAAAACGTTACGCGCGCCGATCTCGGCATCGATGGCCAGACCGAACTTGCAGGCCATGCGCACGGCTTCGGCGTTGAGCACCGGCAGGGTGCCGGGCATGCCGAGGTCGATCAGGCTGGCCTGGGTGTTGGGCTCGGCGCCGAAGCTGGTGGCGCTGGCCGAGAAGATCTTCGATTGGGTGCTGAGCTGAGCGTGGATCTCGAGCCCGATTACGGTTTCCCATTGCATCTGTCTATTCCTCAGAAACCAGTCGGTGCTTGTTTGTGCCAGTCGCTGACCTGTTGGTACTGGTGCGCGACATTCAGCAGACGACCTTCCTGGAAGTAGTTGCCGAGCAACTGCACGCCCACCGGCAGGCCATCGACGAAGCCGGCCGGCATCGACAGGCCGGGGATGCCGGCCAGGTTGGCGGTGATGGTGTAGATATCTTCCAGATAGGCGGACACCGGGTCGCCGCCTTTCTCTCCGATCTTCCAGGCCAGGTTTGGCGTGGTCGGGCCGAGGATCACGTCGACATCGTTGAACGCAGCGACGAAGTCGTTCTTGATCAGGCGGCGGATCTGCTGGGCCTTGATGTAGTAGGCGTCGTAGTAACCGGCGGACAGGGCGTAGGTACCGACCATGATGCGGCGTTTGACTTCCGAGCCGAAGCCTTCGCCGCGCGAACGCTTGTACAGGTCTTCGAGGTTGACCGGGTTCTCGCAGCGATAGCCGAAGCGCACACCGTCGAAGCGCGACAGGTTGGAGCTGGCCTCAGCCGGCGCGATCACGTAGTAGGCGGGAATCGCGTGCTGCATGTTTGGCAGGGAGATGTCCTTGACGCTGGCGCCGAGCTTTTTCAGCTCCTCGACCACGGCCATGACTTTCTCGCCAATGCGGGCGTCGAGGCCGGCGCCGAAGTATTCCTTGGGCAGGCCGATGCGCAGGCCGGCCAGCGGCTGGGCCAGCGCCGCCAGGTAGTCATCGACTGGCTGGTCGACGCTGGTCGAATCCTTGGGGTCGAAACCGGCCATGGCGCCGAGCAGCAGGGCGCAGTCCTCGGCGGTGCGGGCCAGCGGGCCGCCCTGATCGAGGCTGGAGGCGTAGGCGATCATGCCCCAGCGCGAAACGCGGCCGTAGGTCGGCTTGATCCCGGTGAGGTTGGTCAGCGCTGCCGGCTGGCGGATCGAACCGCCGGTGTCGGTGCCGGTGGCAGCCGGCAGCAGGCGCGCGGCCACGGCAGCAGCCGAACCACCTGAAGAGCCGCCAGGTACGCGGCTGGTGTCCCAGGGGTTCTTCACCGGGCCGTAGTGGCTGGATTCGTTGGCCGAGCCCATGGCGAATTCGTCCATGTTCAGCTTGCCGAGGGTGACGGTGCCGGCGGATTTGAGCTTGTCGACCACGGTGGCGTCATAGGGCGCCTTGAAGCCGGTGAGGATCTTCGAGCCGCAGGAGGTCAGCACGCCGTTGGTGCAGAACAGATCCTTGTGGGCGATCGGTGCGCCGAGCAAGGCGCCGGTTTCCCCAGCGGCGCGGCGGGCGTCGGCGGCCTTGGCCTGCTCCAGCGCGAGGTCTTCGGTAACGGTGATGAAGCTGTTGAGCTGCGGGTCGAGCTGCTCGATGCGCGCCAGCAGGCTACGGCTCAGTTCTTCAGCGGAGAATTGCTTGTCGGCGAGGCCGCGGGCGATCTCGGCCAGGGTCATTTGATGCATGTCGAGCCCTTTCCTTTATTCGATGACTTTCGGCACGAGGTACAGGCCGCTTTCCGCGGCCGGGGCGATGGCCTGGTAGGCGTCGCGCTGGTTGCTCTCGTTGACCACGTCGGCACGCAGGCGCTGGGTCGCTTCCAGCGGGTGGGCCAGGGGTTCGATGCCCTGGGTATCGACGGCCTGCATCTGGTCAATTAGACCGAGGATGTTGTTCAGGGTCTCGGTGGTTTGCGGAATATCGCCTTCGTTCAGACCCAGGCGGGCCAGGTGGGCGATTTTTTCCACCTCGGAGCGTTCAAGCGCCATCGGGGGTTCTCCAGTGGAAGTGTGACAGAGAGGGCATGCAGGGAACGGATGTCGCGAGCCAGCGGTCAAAGGCCGCGATGTGCAGCTACAAGGCCCGGAAAAACAGGCAATCTACCATATTGCCGCCTTGCTCAAAATCCCTGCCGTTGTTAGAGTTTGCCGCACTTTTTACCCGCGCGTTTTTCCGCGTCTGACTTTTACCCACGCGTTGCCTAGGGTCCCTTCCTAATGTTCAAGAAACTGCGTGGCATGTTTTCCAGCGATCTGTCGATCGACCTGGGCACTGCCAATACCCTTATTTATGTGCGCGAGCGCGGCATCGTCCTGAATGAGCCGTCCGTGGTCGCCATCCGTACCCACGGCAACCAGAAGAGTGTCGTGGCCGTCGGCACCGAGGCCAAGCGCATGCTCGGCCGTACCCCCGGCAACATTTCCGCGATTCGCCCGATGAAGGACGGCGTGATCGCCGACTTCAGCGTCTGCGAGAAGATGCTGCAGTACTTCATCAACAAGGTTCACGAGAACAGCTTCCTGCAGCCGTCGCCGCGTGTGCTGATTTGCGTGCCGTGCAAATCGACGCAGGTCGAGCGCCGTGCCATTCGCGAATCGGCCCTGGGTGCCGGTGCCCGCGAAGTGTTCCTGATCGAAGAGCCGATGGCTGCTGCCATCGGTGCCGGCCTGCCGGTCGAAGAGGCGCGTGGTTCGATGGTCGTCGATATCGGCGGCGGTACCACCGAAATTGCCCTGATTTCCCTGAACGGCGTGGTTTACGCCGAATCCGTCCGTGTCGGCGGCGACCGCTTCGACGAAGCCATCATCACCTACGTGCGCCGCAACTACGGCTCGCTGATCGGTGAAGGCACCGCCGAGCGCATCAAGCAGGAAATCGGCACCGCCTACCCGGGCGGCGAGATCCGCGAAGTCGACGTACGCGGCCGCAACCTGGCCGAGGGCGTACCGCGCAGCTTCACCCTGAATTCCAACGAAGTGCTCGAAGCGCTGCAGGAGTCCCTGGCGACCATCGTCCAGGCGGTCAAGAGCGCCCTGGAGCAGTCCCCGCCCGAGCTGGCTTCGGACATCGCCGAGCGTGGCCTGGTGCTGACCGGCGGTGGCGCGCTGCTGCGCGACCTGGACAAGCTGCTCTCCCAGGAAACCGGCCTGCCGGTAATCGTCGCCGAAGACCCGCTGACCTGCGTTGCCCGCGGTGGCGGCAAGGCCCTGGAAATGATGGACCGCCATGCCATGGACCTGCTCTCCACCGAGTAAGCCCCGCGGCTGTGGACGTTTGCCGTGCCGCCTCCGGGCGGCACGCGCATATTCGAGCATTGCAGTACACTCGGCCCAACCTTCGCCAGACCGGTTCGCCCTTCGCATGAATTCGCGCGCTTTCCGCCCTCGTGGCGCACAAGGAGCAGCTTATTAAGCCGCTCTTCGCCAAAGGCCCCTCGCTGGGCATTCGCATGTTGGTATTTGCCGTATTGTCGGCAGTGCTGATGGTGGTCGACGCCCGCTTCGATACGCTCAAACCTGTGCGTAGCATGATGGGTCTGGTGTTGACGCCCTTGTACGAACTGGCCGAGATGCCTGTGCGAGCCTGGGAAGGCGCGACCCAGCAAATTTCCTCGCGCAGCGAATTGCTGGCCGAAAACGAGAAGCTCAAGGCCGAAGCCCTGTTGCTGCAGCGCCGCCTGCAGAAGCTGGCGACCCTGACCGAGCAGAACGTGCGTCTGCGCGAGCTGCTCAATTCTGCAGCGTTGGTGGACGAGGAGGTACTGGTCAGCGAACTGATCGGCGTCGATCCCAACCCCTACACGCATCGCATCCTGATCGACAAGGGTGAGAAGGACTGCGTCGACGAGAGCAAGAAAAACTGCGTGTTCCTCGGTCAGCCGGTGCTCGATGCGCGTGGCCTGATGGGCCAGGTGGTGGAAGTCATGCCCTATACCTCGCGCGTATTGCTGCTCACCGACAACACCCACAGCATTCCCGTGCAGGTCAACCGTAACGGCCTGCGCGCCATCGCTGTCGGCACCGGCAACCCGGAAAGCCTCGAGCTGCGCCACGTCGCCGATACCGCTGACATCAAGGAAGGCGATCTGCTGGTCAGCTCCGGCATGGGCCAGCGTTTCCCGGCCGGCTATCCGGTCGCCACGGTCAAGGAAGTGATCCACGACTCCGGCCAGCCATTCGCCATCGTTCGTGCCACGCCGACGGCGGCGCTCAATCGCAGTCGCTATCTGCTGCTGGTGTTCTCCGATCGTCGCAGCCCCGAGCAACGTGCCACCGATTCGGCCGAGGCTCAGGAAGCCGCTGACCGCGAGGTCGAGCAGGAGCGCACCCAGGGCGAGCAGACGCCAGCGCCGGCTGCCGCTCCAGCCGCGACCGCTCCCGCTCAGGAGGCGAACTGATGGTCGGTATACAACCTCGTAACGGTTGGGTGATCTGGCTGACTCTGGCCTTCGCGCTGCTGCTCAGTGTCGCGCCGCTGCTCGAGTTCATGCAGATCGGTCGCCCGCTGTGGGTCGCCCTGATTCTCACCTATTGGGTGCTGGCACTGCCGCATCGCGTCGGCCTGACCACGGCCTGGATACTTGGTCTGGCGCAGGATGTGCTGTTCGGCACGCTGCTCGGGCAGAACGCCTTGATCCTCACGCTGATTACCTTTCTGGTGCTGAGCCTGCACCGGCGCATGCGCATGTTTCCCATGTGGCAGCAGAGCATGGTGCTGATGGTGGTGTTCGGCCTCGCCCAACTGGTGCAGCTGTGGCTCAATGCCCTGACCGGCAGTCGTCCGCCAACCCTGGCCTTCATCCTGCCGGCGCTGATCAGCGCCCTGCTGTGGCCCTGGATCTGCGTCATCCTGCGTGGTCTGCACCTGCGCCTCAACGTCAACTGAACGCGGCCTTGTCTGGCTGGCCGCGGTTCGCCAAGGGAGATACCCGCATGGCCGAGCTGTTTCTGGCCTCCGCCTCGCCCCGTCGCCGTGAATTGCTGGCCCAGATCGCTGTGCCCTGCGTCACGCTAATCGCCTCGATAGATGAAAATCCTTTGCCAGCCGAACCGGCCGCAGCCTATGTAGAGCGTCTGGCGCGCGAGAAGGCGCGTGCCGGTCTGCAACTATTGGGCGAGCGTACCGATGCCGTGGTGCTGGGCGCCGATACTGCGGTGGTGCTGGACGGGCGGATTCTTGGCAAACCGGCGGACCTCAATGAGTCGCGCGCCATGCTGCAGGCCCTGTCGGGGCGCAGCCATCAGGTGCTGACTGCCGTGGCCCTGGCCAGTGCCGAACGCGAGTCGGCACGCGTGGTCAGCAGCGAGGTGAGCTTTCGCCCCATCAGCGAGGCTGAAATCGAGGCTTACTGGGCCAGCGGTGAGCCATGTGACAAGGCCGGCAGTTATGGTATCCAGGGGTTGGCGGCGGTGTTCGTCAGCCAGTTGCAGGGCAGCTACTCGGCGGTGGTCGGTTTGCCGCTGTGCGAAACTGCCGGGCTGCTTGGCGAGTTCGGTATTGCTTGCTGGCAGCTGCCGGTGCAAGGACATCTGCAGAAACCAGACGATGGCAACGCCGTTGCTGGATGAGCTGTCCAAAAGCTTGAGTCCGCGGGGCGGTGCAGTAGCCCGGCCGGCATGATCACCAGGATGGATGCATGAGCGAAGAGATTCTGATCAATATCACGCCGATGGAGTCGCGTGTGGCGGTGGTGGAAAACGGCGTGCTGCAGGAAGTGCACGTCGAGCGCACGCAGAAGCGCGGCATCGTCGGCAATATCTACAAGGGCAAGGTGGTGCGGGTGCTGCCCGGCATGCAGGCGGCCTTCGTCGATATCGGCCTGGAGCGGGCGGCGTTCATCCATGCTTCGGAAATCTCCACCCGTGAGGGGGCTGCGGTCGAGCCGATCAGCGCCCTGGTCCACGAAGGGCAGAGCCTCACCGTACAGGTCACCAAGGACCCTATCGGCAGCAAGGGCGCGCGCCTGACCACGCAGTTGTCGATTCCTTCGCGTTATCTGGTGTACATGCCGCGCACCAGTCATGTCGGCATTTCCCTGAAGATCGAAGATGAAGCCGAGCGCGAGCGCCTCAAGCAGGTGGTCGCCGATTGCGTCGCCGCCGAAGGCATCGAGGAAGCCGGCGGCTTCATCCTGCGCACCGCGGCCGAAGGCGCTGGCGCCGACGAGATCCTCATCGACATCCGCTATCTGCGCCGCCTTTGGGATCAGATCGGCGCGCAGATCCAGAATGCCAAGGCGCCAGTGGTGATCTACGAGGATCTGTCCCTGGCACTGCGCACCCTGCGCGACCTGGTCAGCCCGCGCACCGAGAAGATTCGCGTGGACTCGCGGGAAACCTTCCAGAAAATCACCCAGTTCGTCGCCGAGCTGATGCCGGAGATTGCCGACCGTCTGGAGCACTACCCGGGCGAACGGCCGATCTTCGATCTGTACGGTGTCGAGGACGAAATCCAACGCGCCCTTGAACGCAAGGTGCCGCTGAAGTCCGGCGGCTACCTGGTGGTCGATCCCGCCGAGGCGATGAGCACCATCGACGTCAATACCGGCGCCTTCGTCGGCCATCGCACGCTGGAAGAGACCATCTTCAAGACCAACCTGGAAGCGGCCACCGCCATCGCCCGCCAGCTGCGCCTGCGCAACCTGGGCGGCATCATCATCATCGACTTCATCGACATGGAAGACGAAGAGCATCAGCGCCAGGTGCTGCGCACCCTGGAGAAGCAGCTCGAACGTGACCACGCCAAGACCAACATCATCGGCATCACCGAGCTCGGCTTGGTGCAGATGACCCGCAAGCGCACCCGCGAAAGCCTCGAGCAGATCCTCTGCGAGCCGTGCAGCGCCTGTCAGGGGCGTGGCAAGTTGAAGACGCCGGAAACCATCTGCTACGAAATCTTCCGCGAAATTCTGCGTGAGGCGCGCGCCTATCAGGCGGAAAGCTATCGGGTGCTGGCCAATCAGAAAGTGGTTGATCGTCTGCTCGATGAAGAGTCGGGCAATGTCGCCGATCTGGAGGCCTTTATCGGACGTACCATCAAGTTCCAGGTGGAAACCATGTATTCCCAGGAACAGTACGACGTGGTGCTGCTCTGAGCGCGGCGAACACTGAAGGCGCCCTGGCGCGCCTGTTCTCGGCGCTGCTGCGCTGGGGGTTGGGCCTGTGCGCGGCCGTTCTGGTGCTGGCTGCGCTTTATGTCAGCCTGGGCCGCGAGCTGGTGCCGCTGGTGGCTGAATACCGCCTCGAACTGGAGGACCGTGCCAGCGCGCAGTTGGGTGTGCCGGTGCGTATCGGCAGCCTCGAAGGCCGTTGGCAGGGCTTCGCGCCGGTGCTGGTGGCGCGTGACGTGCGCCTGGGCGACGACGATCAAGGGCTGAGCCTGGAGCGCGTGCAACTGGTGCCGGACGTTGGCGGCAGTCTGTTGGCCAGGCAGCCGCGTATCGCCCATGTGCAAGTCGACGGCCTGCAACTGAACGTGCAGCAGAACGCCGAAGGGGGCTGGCAGTTGCAAGGGCTGCCACAGCGCGAAAGCGCGGAGCTGAATGTCGAGCAACTGCTGACGCAGTTGCAGGTCGTGCATCGCATCAGCCTGCTCGACAGTCGTGTGGTGGTGCAGCCCCTCGATCAGGAGCCGTTGCTGCTCAGTTACGTCAATCTGAGCCTGCGCTACGGCAGCAACAGCCAGCGTCTCGACGGACGCCTGCTGCTGCCCGATGGCCAGCCGGTGGCCCTGAGTTTGCGCACGCGCATGCAGCCGAAGACCTGGCGCGAGGTCGAGTCGCAACTCTATCTGAGCCTGCCGCAGAGCGACTGGGCAACCTGGCTGCCGAAATCACTGCTCGGCGACTGGCGGGTCAAGCAGCTCCAGGCCGGCGGTGAGCTTTGGCTGGAAGGCCGCGGCCTGACCCTGCGCAAGGGGGCCCTGCGCCTGCATGCGCCCGAGCTGGCGGGCGGTCAGCAAGGGCGCGAGCTGGTGACACTCAAGGACCTGGCCTTCAACGCTTTCTTCGCTCAGGACGAGAAGGGCGTGCGCGCACAGATCGACTCCCTCGCCCTGACGCATGGTGAGCAGCGCATCGGCGAACTGCATTTGAACCTGAAGCAGGGCGATGAGGGTGACACCGACGAACGCTGGGCCCTGACCGCAGACCGCCTCGATCTCGCCGCCTGGGCGCCTTTGGTGCAGGCGCTGGTGCCGATGCCCGACAATGCTCGCGACGTTCTGATCGCGCTGGCACCCGTCGGTGCGGTGAACAACCTGCTGCTCGACTATTACCCGCAGCGTGAGGGCGCCGAGCGTCTGCAGTTCGCCGCCAATCTGGACAAGGTGGGTATTCAGGCCTACCACGGCGCGCCGGCCGCCGAGAATGTCAGCGGCAGCGCTTCGGGCAACATGTTCAAGGGTGAGCTGCGTCTGAATGCCGAGGACTTCGCCTTGCACCTGGACCAGCTGTTCCCTAAGCCCTGGCGCTATCGCCATGCGCAGGCGCGGTTGAGCTGGGACTGGAGCGAAGCCGGGCTGACGCTTTACAGCCCCTATATGCGGGTCGACGGCGAGGAAGGACAGGTCTCCGGCGACATGCTGATCCGCCTGCTGCGCGATCCCGAGGCCGAGGACTACATGGACCTGCGCGTCGGCATGCGCGACGGCGATGCCGCTTACACCGAGAAGTATCTGCCGAGCCGCGCGCCCGGCATGAGTGCGGAACTCGATCACTGGCTGAAGACGGCTATTCGCGCAGGCCACGTCGAGGAAGGCTACTTCCAGTACCAGGGCTCGCTGAGCAAGGGCGCGTCACTGGGCGCGCGCAGCCTCAGCCTGTTCTTCAAGGTGAAGGACGCCGAGTTGGCCTTTCAACCTGGCTGGCCTTCGCTGCGGGAGGGTGTGGGCGAAGTGCTGATCGAGGACGATGCGGTGCGCGTGCGCCTGCAGAGCGGGCGCCTGCTGGAGAGCCAGGTCAGCGATGTTACGGCCAATATTCCCCTGCTGCACGACGGCAAGCCGCCGCGCCTGCAGCTCGAGGGCGATGTGCAGAGCAGTCTGGGCGATGCCATCAAGCTGTTGCAGGAGGCGCCGCTGGGCACGTCGGAAGTTTTCGCCGGCTGGCAGGGTGAAGGCCCGTTGGCCGGCCGACTGCAATTGGATATTCCGCTGCAGAAGGCCGCCAAGCCAGGCGTGGTGGTGGATTTTGCCACTGAAGGGGCCAGCCTCAAGCTGGCCAATCCGGATCTGCAACTGAGCAAGGTCAAGGGCGCGTTTCGCTTCGACAGCAATGCCGGCCTGAGCGCACCGGACGTCCGTGCCGAGGTATTCGGGCGCCAGGTCAGCGGCAGAATCAACGCCGAGGGATCGCGCGGGCAAGCGCGTACGCTGTTCGATCTGCGTGGTCAGGTGCAGGTCGACACCCTAAGCAAATGGCTGGGCGGTCCAGCGAAATTGCCGGTCAGCGGCACACTGCCATATCGCCTGCGCCTGACGCTGGATGGCGATGACAGCAAGTTGCGCGTCGATTCCAACCTGCGCGGTGTCGCGATCGATCTGCCTGCGCCGTTCGGCAAGCCGGCAACGCAGGAGCGGGATGCCAGTTGGCGCATGACGCTATCCGGGCGTGAGCGCCGCTATTGGGCGGATTACGGCGAGTTGGCCAGCCTGAATCTGGCCGCGCCTGCCGGTGCGCTGGCCGATGGTCGCGGCGAGGTAGTGGTCGGCGGTGGCGCGGCGGGTCTGCCGCCTGGCCAGGGGCTGCGTGTGCGTGGGCGTCTGGAGGAGCTGGATGTGGATGCCTGGAAGCAGCTCGGTAGCACGCATCCGGTCGAAGTGGATGCTGACAGCCAGCGTCTGTTCCGTAGTGCGCGCCTGGAGATCGGGCGATTCCGCGGCTTCGGTCAGGAGGTCGAGCAACTGACCGTCGGCCTGGAGCGAGAGGGTCAGGCTTGGGCAGTGCAGTTCGACAGCGAACTGGCGGCTGGCCGCGTGCTGCTGGCCGATGCCGAGGGTGTACCGATTCGCGCCGACCTGCAGCATGTGCGCCTGCCGGCAGCGGACCCCAATGCGGAAAAGGCCGCCGATGCGCCTGATCCGCTGGCCGATTTCGATCCCAGTACGCTGCCGGCCCTGGATATCAGCATCCAGCGCGTGCAGCGCGGCGACAAGGTGCTGGGCGCCTGGTCGCTCAAGGTGCGCCCGGAAGAGCGCGGCGTGCGTTTCGATGAGCTCGATCTTGATTTGCAGGGGCTGAAGATTGGCGGCAGTGCCGGCTGGCGAAGTAGCGCCGGCAACACCCAGAGCTGGTACAAGGGGCGCCTACAGGGCAAGGACCTGGGCGCGATCCTGAAAGCCTGGGATTACGCCCCCAGCGTGACCAGTGAAAGTTTCCGGGTCGACGTTGATGGCAGCTGGCCCGGTTCGCCGGCCTGGTTCTCGCTCAAGCGCTTTTCCGGCAATCTCGACCCCTCGTTGCGCAAGGGGCAGTTCGTCGAGGTACAGGGCTCGGCTCAGGCACTGCGCGTGTTCGGCCTGCTCAACTTCAACTCCATCGGCCGCCGCTTGCGTCTGGATTTCTCCGACCTGCTGGGCAAGGGGCTGAGCTACGACCGGGTCAAGGGCAACCTGCAGGCGACCAACGGACTGTTCGTCACCCAGGAGCCCATCACCCTGACGGGACCTTCGAGCAATCTGGAGCTGAACGGTAACCTGGACATGCGCGATGAGCGCATCGATGCCAAGCTGCTGGTGACCCTGCCAGTGACCAACAACCTACCGTTGGCGGCGTTGATCGTCGGTGCGCCGGCGATCGGTGGCGCCCTGTTCGTGGCGGACAAGTTGCTGGGTGACAAGGTTGCTCGTTTCGCCAGCGTGCAGTACGACGTCAAAGGCCCGCTGCAGGACCCGGATATCAGCTTCGACAAGCCTTTCGAAAAACCGCAATGACGGTGCGTCTTGGCGTAGGCTGTCACGACGAGAACTGATTGAGTACCGCCATGAACCTCGCTGTAATCCAGATGGTCAGTCAGGACGACGTGCAAACCAACCTGCGCCTGGCGCGCCGCATGCTGGAGCGGGCTGCGCAGGGCGGCGCGCGCCTCGCCGTGCTGCCGGAGAATTTCGCCGCCATGGGACGACGCGACCTGGCGGCCATCGGTCGCGCCGAGGCTTTGGGCGAAGGGCCGATCCTGCCCTGGTTGAAACGCGCTGCGCGTGACCTCAGTTTATGGATTGTGGCCGGCACCTTGCCGCTGCCGCCGGACGATGACGCCGAAGGCAAGCCGCACGCCTGTTCGCTACTGATCGATGATCAGGGCGAGCGCGCAGCTCGCTATGACAAGCTGCACCTGTTCGATGTGGACGTGGCCGACAACCGTGGCCGATATCGCGAGTCCGACGATTTCGTCCATGGCCAGCGTGTCGTGGTGGCGGATACGCCGGTGGGGCGCCTGGGCCTGACGGTGTGTTACGACTTGCGCTTTCCCGAGCTGTTCGGTGCGCTGCGTGAAGCCGGCGCCGAGCTGATCAGCGTGCCGGCAGCCTTCACCGCCGTGACTGGCGCGGCGCATTGGCGGGTACTGACGCGGGCGCGTGCCATCGAAACCCAGTGCTATGTGCTGGCAGCGGGGCAGGGCGGCGAACACCCGGGTCAGCGCATGACCTTTGGTCATTCGGCCATCATCGACCCCTGGGGCAGCGTGCTCGCCGAGCAGGATCAGGGAGAAGCCGCATTGCTGGCTTCACGCGATGTCGCCGAGCAGGCGGCCATTCGCCAACGTATGCCGGTGCAGCAGGACCGCCGATTCTTTTTATCGGGTGCGCCGCGCCCGATCGTTGTGGAGTGACCATGAATACGATGTTGCAATCCGTCAGCGAGCACCTGCTGGCGCCAGGTAACCTGACGCTCGACAGCCTCAGTGCCGTGCTGGGTGAGGTCGCAGGGCCTGGCATCGATGCCGCCGACCTTTATTTCCAAAGCCAGGTGTCGGAAACCTGGGTGCTGGAAGATGGCATCGTCAAGGAAGGCAGTTTCAACCTCGATCAGGGCGTCGGCGTGCGCGCCCAGTCCGGTGAGAAAACCGGCTTTGCCTACAGCAATGCGATCAGCCTCGATGCGCTGACCCAGGCCGCACAAGCGGCGCGTTCCATCTCCCGTGCCGGCCAGCAGGGCCGGGTGCAGGCTTTCGTCAGCCCGCAGGTGACCCAGCTGTATGCCGAAGGCAACCCGCTGGATGTCATGAGCCGCGCCGAGAAGGTCGAGCTGCTGCAGCGCATCGACCGCGCCACCCGAGCGCTGGATCCGCGCATCAAGCAGGTCACCGTGAGCCTGGCCGGTGTCTGGGATCGCATTCTGGTCGCCGCTCATGATGGCAGCCTCAGCGCCGATATCCGCCCGCTGGTGCGCTTCAATGTCAGTGTCATCGTCGAGCAGAACGGGCGCCGCGAACGTGGTGGCCATGGCGGCGGCGGGCGTACCGACTACCGCTATTTCCTCGATGAGGACCGCGCCATGAGCTATGCCCGCGAGGCGCTGCGCCAGGCGCTGGTCAACCTCGAAGCCATCGCCGCGCCTGCCGGCAGCATGCCGGTGGTGATGGGCGCTGGCTGGTCCGGCGTGTTGCTGCATGAGGCGGTCGGCCACGGCCTGGAGGGTGACTTCAACCGCAAGGGCAGCTCGGCCTATAGCGGTAAGGTCGGGCAGAAGGTGGCGTCCAGTCTGTGCACCATCGTCGATGATGGCACCCTGGCCGGTCGTCGTGGCTCGCTCAGCGTCGATGACGAAGGCACACCGACTCAGTGCACCACGCTGATCGAGAACGGCGTGCTCAAAGGCTACATGCAGGACAAGCTCAACGCGCGCCTGATGGGCGTGGCCGCTACCGGCAACGGTCGTCGTGAATCCTATGCGCACCTGCCGATGCCACGCATGACCAACACCTACATGCTGGCCGGCGAGAGCGACCCGGAGGAAATCATCCGCTCGGTGAAGAAGGGCATCTACTGCGCCAATCTCGGCGGCGGCCAGGTGGACATCACCAGCGGCAAGTTCGTCTTTTCCACCAGCGAGGCCTACCTGATCGAGGACGGCAAGATCACCGCGCCGGTCAAGGGCGCGACCCTGATCGGCAATGGCCCGGAGGCCATGAGCCGGGTGTCCATGGTCGGCAACGACCTGGCCCTGGATAGCGGCGTTGGCACCTGTGGCAAGGATGGTCAGTCGGTGCCGGTAGGCGTCGGCCAGCCGACGCTGAAGATCGATGCGATCACCGTTGGCGGCACCGGTGCCTGAGGCGATGCCGGCTCAGCGCAAGCCGCGCTGGATTTCGTCTAGCTCGCGGATGTACTTGAACACCTTGCGTGCAGCGGCCGGCGGCTTGTTGCGCGCGGCTTCGTGCTGAGCATGGCGGACCAGGCCGCGCAAATGCTGGACGTCGGCGTCGGGGTAAAGCTCGACGAAGCTTTCCAGCGCGCTGTCGCCTTCAGCGATGAGGCGGTCGCGCCAGCGCTCCAGCGCATGGAAACGCTCGTTGTACTCGCGTGTGGAGCTGTCCACCTGGTCGAGCATGGCGACGATCGCTTCGACATCCTGTTCGCGCATCAGCTTGCCGATGAACTGGATGTGGCGTTTGCGCGCGGCGTTGGCCGTGTGTTTCGGCGCTTCGGCGAGTGCGCGGCGTAATGCGTCGGTCAGCGGCATCTTGGCCAGCAGGTCCGGCTTGAGCGTAGTCAGACGCTCGCCGAGATCCTGCAGGGCATGCAGCTCGCGTTTGACCTGAGATTTGCTCTTCTCTAGGGAGAAGTCGTCATAGGAATCAGACATGGGGTGGGTCCAGAGGGAAACGCCGCCATGATAGCAGCAACCGTGACCGCCGGCCCGTAGCCGGCAGTCGAGAGCAGGCGCGGGCTATGTACGCATCGGGCCTGCACCTAGAGCATCGGGAGTGTTTATGAGTGAAGTAGAACGTATCGGGCCGCAGGCCCTGCCAGCGCTGCAGGAGCAGGTCGAGACGATTCTCGCCGAGGCCCGGCGCCAGGGCGCCAGTGCCTGTGAGGTAGCCGTCTCGGCTGGCCAGGGGTTGTCCACCACCGTGCGCCAGGGCGAGGTGGAAACCGTCGAGTTCAATCGTGATCAGGGTTTTGGCATCACCTTGTATGTGGGCCAGCGCAAGGGCTCTGCCAGCACCTCGGCCACCGGTATCGAGGCCATTCGCGAGACCGTGGCGGCAGCCCTGGCGATTGCCAAGCACGCCTCCGAAGATGAATGTGCCGGCCTGGCCGATGCCGCGCTGATGGCGCGCGAGCTGCCCGAGCTGGACCTCTATCACCCCTGGTCGATTACGCCTGAGCAGGCGGTGGAGCAGGCACTGGCCTGCGAGGCGGCAGCGTTCGCCGCCGACACCCGGATCAAGAACGCCGATGGCACCAGTCTGAACACCCATCAGGGTTGCCGCGTGTATGGCAACAGTCATGGTTTCGTCGGTGGTTATGCCAGCACCCGGCACAGCCTGAGCTGCGTGATGATCGCCGAAGGCGAGGGGCAGATGCAGCGGGACTACTGGTATGACGTCAATCGCCAGGGCGAACTGCTGGCCGACGCCGCGGGTATCGGCCAGCGGGCTGCCGAGCGTGCGGTCAGCCGCCTGGGCGCGCGGCCGGTGCCCACCTGCGAGGTGCCGGTGCTGTTCGCTGCCGAGCTTGCCGGCGGGCTGTTCAGTCATCTGCTGGCGGCAATCTCGGGCGGCAATCTGTATCGCCATTCCTCCTTCCTCGAAGGCGCGCTCGGCCAGCGTCTGTTCCCCGAGTGGCTGACGCTCGACGAACGTCCGCATCTGCCTCGAGCCCTGGGCAGTGCAGCTTTCGATGGTGATGGCCTGGCCACTTACGCAAAACCTTTCGTGGAAAAGGGCGAGCTGGTGTCCTACGTACTCGGCACCTATTCCGGGCGCAAGCTGGGACTGCCCAGCACCGCCAACTCTGGTGGCGTGCACAACCTGTTCGTCACCCACGGCGATGAGGATCAGCAGGCGCTGATCCGGCGGATGGGGCGCGGCCTGCTGGTGACCGAGCTGATGGGGCAGGGCCTGAATCTGGTCACCGGCGACTATTCTCGTGGTGCGGCGGGCTTCTGGGTTGAGAACGGCGAGATTCAGTTCCCGGTGCAGGAGGTGACCATCGCCGGCAACTTGCGCGACATGTTCCGCCAGATCGTTGCGGTCGGCCGCGACCTGGAACGGCGCGGCAATATCTGCACGGGCTCGGTACTGATCGAGAAGATGACCGTCGCAGGCAGTTGAGGACGGCTGTAACGACAAGGCCACCCGTGGGTGGCCTTGGCATTTGGCGCAGGGGCGTTACTCCCCTTCGTCGAAGTAGTTCTCGATCAGCGCCACCAGCGCGGCCATTGCGTCTTCGTCCTGCTCGCCCTCGGTCAGCAGGTGCACATTGGTGCCCTTGCCGGCAGCCAACATCATCACGGCCATGATGCTCTTGCCGTCCACCAGGCTTTCGGCGCTGCGGCCGATGCGCACCTGGCAGGGATAGCTGCTCGCCACACCGACGAATTTCGCCGCGGCGCGGGCGTGCAGACCAAGCTTGTTGATGATGGTGATTTCACGTGCGGGCATCGCGGCATGGCTCCTTAGCTGAGGTCGCGGTGACGCACCTGGACGTTCTTCAGCGAGTCTTTGAGTGCCTGGCTCAGGCGATTGGCCAGATACACAGAGCGGTGGTGACCACCGGTGCAACCAATGGCGATTGTGACGTAGGCGCGGTTGCTGGCGGCGAAGCGCGGCAGCCATTTTTCCAGATAGGCGAGGATGTCCTGATACATTTCCTCGACTTCCGGTTGCGCGGCCAGGTAGTCGACCACGGGCTGATCCAGGCCGGAATAGTCGCGCAGCTCAGGCTTCCAGTATGGGTTGGGCAGGCAACGTGCATCGAATACCAGATCGGCGTCGACCGGCATGCCACGTTTGAAACCGAAGGACTCGACGAGAAAGGCGGTGCCAGTCTGTACCTGACCCAGCAGGCGCAGCTTTAGCGTGTCGCGCAGCTGGTAGAGGTTCAGTCGAGTCGTGTCGATCTTCAGATCGGCACGATCGGTGATCGGCGCCAGCAGCTGGCTTTCGTAGGCGATGGCTTCGGCCAGCGAACGATTTTCGTTGGTCAGCGGATGGCGTCTGCGCGTTTCCGAAAAACGCTTGAGCAGGGTCTCGTCTTCGGCGTCGAGATAAAGGACGTCGCAGCGGATACTGCGTTTGCGGACTTCCTCGAGCAGCTCGGGGAAGCGCTTGAGCTGGCTCAGCAGGTTGCGTGCATCGATGGACACGGCCACCTGCGGCAGCAGCATGTCGCTATGCGGCAGGAAGCGTTCGGCGAGGTCTGGCAGCAAGCCGGCCGGCAGGTTGTCGATGCAGTAGAAACCGTTGTCCTCAAGTACATCGAGGGCGGTGCTCTTGCCCGAGCCCGAGCGACCGCTGACGATGATCAGGCGCATGTCATTGACCGTTCTGAATGTCCACCACGACCTGATAGAGATCTTCGCCACTGTTGGCTTGGCGTAGACGTTCACGTACATCCTGGCGATCGAGCATGCTGGCGATCTGGCGCAGCAACTCGAGGTGCGCGTCGGTTGCCGCTTCCGGCACCAGCAGGACGAACAGCAGATCGACCGGTGCGCCATCGATGGCGTCGAAGTCGACTGCGGTCTCCAGATGCAACACGGCGCTGATCGGTGCACTGCAGCCGGCCAGGCGGCAGTGGGGAATGGCGATGCCGTTGCCGAAACCGGTGGAACCGAGCTTCTCGCGGGCGATAAGGCTTTCGAAGATGTCCTGGGCATCCAGGTCGGGCAGGTCGCGCGCAACCAGATTGGCGATCTGTTCGAGCACGCGTTTCTTACTGCCGCCCGGCACGTTCACCAGGGAACGGCCGGGGGTCAGGATGTTTTCAAGTCGGATCATGGATGGGGAATGTTAGCGGGCCGTGGCGCCTTGCAGACGCTCTAGCTGCTTTTCCTTGTGCTTGATGAGTTGACGGTCGAGTTTATCGGCCAACAGGTCGATGGCAGCGTACATGTCCTGATGTTCGGCATTGGCGACGACTTCGCCGCCGGCGACATGCAGGGTGGCTTCGATCTTCTGCTTGAGTTTCTCGACCTCCATGGTCACCTGAACGTTGGTGATCTTATCGAAGTGGCGTTCCAGTCGGCCCAGTTTCTCGCCGATGTAGTCACGCAGGGCGTCGGTCACATCCAGCTGATGTCCACTGATGTTGACTTGCATACCGCTTTCTCCTTGTTGCCTTGTGTAAGAGACGGGCCCTATTCGGCCCGCCGCCGGAACACTTTGGCCTGAAGACCTTCTGCCTTCAGTCGATCTGGCCTACATCAGTCGCTTGCGCTCACTGGAGGGCGCTATACCGAGGGACTCGCGATACTTGGCGACCGTCCGACGGGCGACTTGGATGCCTTGTGCCTCCAGTAAACCAGCGATCTTGCTGTCACTCAATGGCTTTTTCGCGTTTTCCGCCGCAACCAGTTTTTTGATGATGGCGCGGATCGCGGTGGACGAGCATTCGCCGCCTTCAGAGGTGCTGACGTGGCTGGAGAAGAAATATTTCAGCTCGTAAATACCGCGTGGCGTGTGCATGAATTTCTGCGTGGTCACGCGTGAGATCGTCGACTCATGCATGCCTACCGCTTCGGCGATGTCGTGCAACACCAGAGGTTTCATCGCCTCGTCACCGTAATCGAGGAAACCGCGCTGGTGCTCGACGATCTGCGTGGCCACCTTCATCAGTGTCTCGTTGCGGCTCTGCAGGCTCTTGATGAACCAGCGCGCCTCCTGCAGCTGATTGCGCATGAAGGTGTTGTCGGCGCTGGAGTCGGCGCGTTTGACGAAGCCAGCGTACTGCGGGTTGACGCGCAGGCGCGGCATGGCTTCCTGGTTCAGCTCCACCAGCCAGCGGTCGTTGTGCTTGCGCACGATGACGTCCGGTACGACGTATTCCGGCTCGCTGGACTCGATTTGCGAGCCCGGTCGCGGATTCAGGCGCTGGATCAGGTCGATGACCTGGCGCAACTCGTCTTCCTTGAGTTTGGTGCGGCGCATCAGCTGTGCGTAGTCGCGGCTGCCGAGCAGCTCCAGGTAGTCGCTGACCACGCGCTGGGTTTCGTTCAGCCAGGGCGTGTTGGCAGGTAGCTGGCGCAATTGCAGCAGCAGGCATTCGCGCAGGTCGCGGGCGCCGATACCGGCCGGTTCGAACTGCTGGATGCGGTGCAGCACGACCTCGACTTCGTCCTGCTCGATATCCAGTTCGGGGTCGAAGGACTCGGTCACTTCCTCGAGGGTTTCTTCGAGGTAGCCATCGTTGTTGATGCAGTCGATCAGCGTGGCGGCAATCAGTCGGTCCTTGTCCGACATGGGAGCCAGGTTCAGTTGCCAGAGCAGGTGACTGTGCAGGCTCTCGCCGCTAGAGGTGCGAGTGGTGAAGTCCCACTCGTCATCATCGTTGCTGGGCAGGCTGCTGGCGCTGGTCTGGTAGATGTCTTCCCAGGCGGTATCGACCGGCAGCTCGTTGGGGATGCGTTCGCCCCACTCGCCGTCTTCCAGGTTGTCCACCGTCGGAGTGGTTTCCTGATAGCTCTCTTCCTTGCTCGGGGCAGGGGTAGCGCTTTCGGCGCCATCGGCCATCGGGTCGCTGTTGTCGAAGTCGTCGCCATCTTCCTGGCGCTCGAGCATGGGGTTGGATTCCAGCGCCTCCTGGATTTCCTGTTGCAGGTCCAGGGTGGACAGTTGGAGGAGGCGGATAGCCTGTTGCAGCTGCGGGGTCATCGTCAGCTGCTGGCCCATCTTGAGGACTAGCGATGGTTTCATTGCAGACCTTAATTTACTGGCGAGTTACGCCTTCCACATCAGGGCGCCGAAGCGCCGCCAGGAAGCAAATTATATGCCTGAATTTCTCGTTCTTGCCTAGGGGTTGCAATATTTCTGTAGCGAAACCGCGGCGACCTAAAGGCGGAACTCGTGGCCCAGATATACCTCTTTCACCGTCTGGTTGGCGAGGATGGTCTCGGCGTCGCCTTCGGCGATCAGTTGTCCGTCGTTGACGATGTAGGCGGTTTCGCAGATGTCCAGGGTTTCGCGCACGTTGTGATCGGTGATCAGGATGCCGATGCCCTTGGTCTTGAGGTGATGGATGATCTGCTTGATATCGCCCACCGAAATCGGGTCGACCCCGGCGAAGGGTTCGTCGAGCAGGATGAACTTCGGGTTGGTCGCCAGGGCGCGGGCAATCTCCACGCGGCGGCGCTCACCACCGGACAGGCTCATGCCGAGGCTGTCGGCGATGTGGTGGATATGAAACTCCTGCAGCAGGTTTTCCAGTTCCGCCTGACGCCCGGCGCGGTCCAGGTCCTTGCGTGTCTCGAGAATGGCCATGATGTTGTCGGCCACCGACAGCTTACGGAAGATCGAGGCTTCCTGCGGCAAATAGCCGATACCCGCGCGAGCGCGGCCGTGCATGGGCTGATGGCTGACATCCAGATCGTCGATCAGCACGCGGCCCTGATCGGCGCGTACCAGGCCGACGATCATGTAGAAGCAGGTGGTCTTGCCGGCACCATTGGGGCCGAGCAGGCCAACGATCTGGCCGCTTTCGATGCTCAGGCTGACGTCACGCACGACCTGGCGGCTCTTGTAGCTTTTCGCCAGGTGTTGGGCTTTGAGAATGGCCATTACTGCTGCTGATCCGCGGGTTTGTTCTTCGGTTGGATGACCATGTCGATGCGCGGGCGCGGCGTGCTGACGTTGCCGCCCGTGGCGCGGCCGGCATTGACGATCTGGCGGCGGGTGTCATAGACGATCTTCTCGCCTTCGAAGGTATTGCCTTCCTGAATCACCTTGGCCTGGTCGATCAGTACGATGCGCTCGTTGCTGGCGAAGTACTGGATGGTCTTGCCGTATGCCTTGACCACTTCCTTGTCCACGGCCGGCTTCTGCTCGTAGTAAGCCAGGTTGCCCACCGAGGTGAAGACGTCGATATCGCCACTGGCGGTCTGGGTGATGGTCACCGTGTCGCCGGTGATCTTCAGGGTGCCCTGGGTGATGATCACGTCGCCGCGGTAAACGGCTACGCCTTGCTTGTCATCCAGCTCGGCGCTGTCGGCCTGGATGCGGATCGGCTGATCGCGATCCGATGGCAGTGCCCAGGCAGCCGCGCTTCCCAATGCGGCGCCGAGGCTGAGAATCAGGGGGAGGGTATTAACGAACCTCATGCTGGCCTCTTACGTTGGACTGCAGGATCATCCTGCCGTCATTCAAGTACGCTTTCATTCCTTGTGCCGTGGTCACCCCGTTGGCCGCGACGATTCTAACGGCTTGCTCGGTCTGCGCATATTCCTTGTCAGGAATAACGGTCATGCGGCTACTGGTGATGATGGTTGGACGGTTCTTGGCATCGGTACGGGCGATGCGCACGTCGTCGATCAGTTCTACCTCGACGCCTCCAGGTGAGACTTCGGCACGCTGACTGGTCACTTTCCACGGCAGTTCGGTGCCGAGATAGAGCTCCAGCTTGGGCGTGTCGATCAGGGTGATGTCGGTGCTCTTGACGTGTTCTAGCTTGTCCGCGGTCATGCGGTAGTGCAGCTTGCCGTCGTCCTGGAACTGCACGGTGTGCGCGCCGACCACATAGAAGTCGACGACGTTGTCGTCGCCGCTCTGTTGAGTTACGCGGGCGCTGTCCGGCGCTAGGTTCCAGTAGCCGAGGGCGGCCACCACGATCGCAATCAGGGCGAATATCAGAATATTGAGGATTTTACGCGGCATGCTGTTCTCTAGAGGTAGGCGGCTTGGGCCGCATCCAGTGTGCCCTGGGCACGCATGATCAGTTCGCAGAATTCCCGCGCCGCACCGTCGCCACCGCGAGCCTGGGTTACACCGTGGGCGTGCTGGCGCACGAAGCTGTCAGCGCTGGCCACGGCCATGCCCAGTCCGACCCGGCGGATCACTGGAAGATCTGGCAGATCGTCGCCCAGATAGGCGACCTCTTCATAGCTTAGGCCGAGTTCGGCGAGCAGGCCGTCGAGCACCACGAGTTTGTCCTCTCGGCCCTGAAACAGATGCTGGATACCGAGGTTGTTGGCGCGGCGCTCGACTACCGGGGTCTTGCGTCCGCTGATGATGGCAGTGCGCACGCCCGAGTTGATCAGCATCTTGATGCCGTGGCCGTCGAGAGTATTGAAGGTCTTGAACTCGCTGCCGTCTTCGAGGAAGTACAGGCGGCCGTCGGTGAGCACACCGTCGACGTCGAAGATCGCCAGTTTGACGGCGCGGGCGCGTTGCAGCAGGTCGTTCATCACATTACTCCGGCGCGCAGCAGGTCGTGCATGTTGAGGGCGCCGACCGGGTTGTCCTGATCGTCTACTACCACCAGCGCGTTGATCTTGTGGTCTTCCATGATCTTCAGGGCCTCGGCTGCGAGCATCTCGGCGCGGGCGGTCTTGCCGTGCGGGGTCATGACTTCGTCGATCGATGCCTGGCGCACGTCGATGCCCTTGTCCAGGGTGCGGCGCAGGTCGCCGTCGGTGAAAATGCCGGCCAGGCGGCCGTCTTCTTCGAGTACCACGGTCATGCCCAGGCCTTTTTGGGTCATTTCCAGCAGCGCGTCACGCAGGCTGGTGCCGCGCTTGACCTGAGGCAGGCTTTCGCCGCTGTGCATCACATTCTCTACCTTGAGCAGCAGGCGCCGGCCAAGGGCGCCGCCCGGATGGGAGAAGGCGAAGTCTTCGGCGGTGAAGCCGCGCGCTTCCAGCAGGGCGATGGCCAGTGCGTCGCCCAGTACCAGGCTGGCTGTGGTCGAGGAGGTCGGCGCCAGGTTCAGTGGGCAGGCTTCCTGCGAGACGCGTGCATCGAGATTGACTTCGGCGGCCTTGGCTAATGGAGAGTCCGGGTTGCCGGTCATGCTGATCAGGCGGATGCCGAGCCGCTTGATCAGTGGCAGCAGGGTGACGATTTCTGCGGTGCTGCCGGAGTTGGACAGGGCCAGAACGATGTCGTCCCTGGTGATCATGCCCATGTCGCCGTGGCTGGCCTCGGCCGGATGGACGAAGAACGCCGTGGTGCCGGTGCTGGCCAGGGTAGCGGCGATCTTGTTGCCGATATGCCCTGACTTGCCCATGCCGACCACGACCACGCGCCCCTTGCAGTTCAGGATCAGCTCGCAGGCCTTGATGAAATCGGCGTTGATGCGGGGCAGCAGCTCCTGTACAGCCTCGATTTCAAGGCGGATGGTGCGCTGCGCGGAATCAATCAGGTCGCGGGTCTGGTTCATTGGGCTGAGCTGTCGGCCGAAAAAAAGACGGAGATTATAACGGGAAAAGCTTTCCGCGCTCACCTCTGCTTTAAGTGGCCTGTGTTGAAGCTGTCGCAAGTCTGAACGCCGGATTGTGGCGCTATTGGGCGGCATGTTCGGTAAATGCTATAGTTTGCGGCCTTTTTGGCCCCTCCCTATGGCCGACGCGTGTCCCCGCATCGGGAGGCGGCGTCTGCAAGGAAGGCCTGTTTTCAAGGAGTTCAGATGAGCGCCGAGCACGAGTACGCGATCGAGTTGCAGGGCGTCAGCTTTCAGCGCGGCACGCGGTCGATTTTCGACAAGGTCGACATTCGCATTCCGCGCGGCAAAGTCACTGGCATCATGGGGCCCTCCGGCTGCGGCAAGACTACCTTGTTGCGCTTGATTGCCGCCGAGCTGCGCCCTTCTGCAGGCGATGTTCGCGTCGACGGCATCAGCCTGCCGAAGCTCTCGCGCGACGAGCTGTTCGACATGCGCAAGCAGATGGGCGTGCTGTTTCAGAGCGGCGCGTTGTTCACTGACCTCGATGTGTTCGAGAACGTAGCCTTTCCATTGCGTGTGCATACCAAGCTGCCGGAAGAAATGATCCGTGACATCGTCCTGATGAAGCTGCAGGCCGTTGGTCTGCGCGGGGCTGTGGAGCTGATGCCGGACGAGCTGTCCGGCGGCATGAAGCGTCGTGTGGCGCTGGCCCGGGCGATTGCCCTCGACCCGCAGATACTGCTGTATGACGAGCCGTTCGTCGGTCAGGACCCCATCGCCATGGGCGTGCTGGTGCGCCTGATTCGCCTGCTCAACGATGCGCTGGGAATCACCAGTGTGGTGGTTTCCCACGATCTCGCGGAAACCGCCAGCATCGCCGATTACATCTATGTGGTCGGTGATGCGCAGGTGCTGGGGCATGGCACGCCGGCCGAGCTGATGGAGTCGGACAACCCGCGTATTCGTCAGTTCATGAAGGGCATTCCGGATGGGCCGGTGCCGTTTCATTTTCCAGCGCCGGACTACCGCGAAGATCTGTTGGGGAGAGGTTGATGCGCAGAAATTCACCGCTCGAGCGGCTGCGGCTGTTCGGTCGTGCGGGTATCGATGTGGTCGCGACACTGGGGCGTTCGGTGCTGTTTCTGGTCAGCGCTCTGTTCGGTCGTAGCCGTGCCGGCAAGCCTTTGCAGCTGTTGATCAAGCAACTGTTCGCGGTTGGCGTGATGTCGCTGGCGATCATCGTCGTGTCAGGCATCTTCATCGGCATGGTGTTGGCCCTGCAGGGCTACAACATTCTGGTCAGCTATGGCTCCGAACAGGCTGTTGGGCAGATGGTCGCCCTGACCCTGCTGCGTGAACTTGGCCCGGTGGTGACTGCATTGCTGTTCGCCGGTCGCGCCGGCTCGGCGCTGACTGCCGAGATCGGCAACATGAAGTCCACCGAGCAGCTCTCCAGCCTGGAGATGATTGGCGTTGATCCACTCAAGTACATCGTCGCGCCGCGGCTGTGGGCTGGCTTCATCTCGATGCCTCTGCTGGCGATGATCTTCTGCGTGGTCGGCATCTGGGGTGCGGCCATGGTCGCCGTGGATTGGCTGGGCGTTTACGAGGGCTCGTTCTGGTCGAACATGCAGAACAGTGTTTCCTTTTATGACGATGTGCTCAATGGCGTGATCAAGAGCATCGTCTTCGCCTTCGTGGTGACCTGGATCGCTGTCTTTCAGGGCTACGACTGTGAGCCCACTTCCGAAGGCATCAGCCGCGCGACCACGCGCACCGTGGTGTACGCCTCGCTGGCCGTGCTTGGCCTGGATTTCATTCTGACCGCTTTGATGTTTGGAGATTTCTGATGCAAAACCGCACGCTGGAGATTGGTGTCGGCCTGTTCCT
>JAEYXX010000068.1 GCA_023431055.1 Pseudomonadota bacterium | reverse complement strand
GCCTGGGTTTCACCAACTCCGGTTCGCCGCTGTCTCCGAGTTACAGCGGTGACGTATCGCAGCGCACCATCGGCCTGCAACTGAACATCCCGCTATACAGCGGCGGCCTGACCAGCTCGCAGGTACGTGAGGCTTATCAGCGTCTCGGCCAGACCGAGCAACTGCGCGAAAGTCTGCGCCGCCAGGTGGTGCAGAACACCCGTAACCTGTTTCGCGCGGTGAACACCGACGTGGAAACCGTACAGGCGCGTCGCCAGTCGATCATCTCCAACCAGAGCGCGCTGGAAGCCACCGAGATCGGCTATCAGGTCGGTACTCGCAACATTGTCGACGTGCTCGACGCCCAGCGTCAGCTGTACAGCGCCGTGCGCAACTACAACGATGCCCGTTATGACTACATCCTCAACAACCTGCGCCTGAAGCAGGCTGCCGGCACCCTCAGCCCGGCCGACTTGGAGGCACTGGGTAGCTTCCTCAAGCCGGACTACAACCCGGACAAGGACTTCCTGCCACCCGATCTAGCCTCTGCCGCCGAGGAGCGCCTGAAGAACAATCAGGATTTCTGAGCCGTTCGCAGCAAACAAAAAGCCCGACGCGAGTCGGGCTTTTTCATTTTGGCGATGTGTCACGTAGGGTGTGCTGCGCGCACCGATCTGACTGGTGGTGCGCTACCCGTGTTTGAACCTAGCTAAATCAGTTGTAGCCCGGGTGCAATCCGGGGAATGTTGCCGGCGTGATGCTTGCCCCGGATTGCATCCGGGCTACAGAAGGCGCTGCAAGCCCTTCAGCAAGCGCTCCAGCGCACCCTGGTTGGCCTTGAGCACGCTTAAGCCGGCCTGACTCATGCTTTGCATCTCGCTCGGCTCGTTGAGCAATGTTGCAACCCTGTCTGCTAGCTGCGCGGCGTTTTCTACCTCGCTCAGGGCGCCGGCGTCGCGCAACTGCGCGGCGATTTCCAGAAAGTTGAACAGGTGCGGGCCGCTCAGTACCGGTTTGCCCAGAGCCGCCGGTTCCAGCAGGTTATGCCCGCCATTGGCCACCAGGCTGCCGCCGACGAAGGCGATATCCGCCAGCGCATAGAGAAACAGCAGCTCACCCATGGTGTCGCCCAGCAGCACCTGGTCGCTGGCTTGCACGGCTTCAGCCGTGGAGCGGCGGCGAGTGGTCAGCCTTTCACTGATGCACAGCTCATGGACCGAGTTGAAGCGTTCAGGGTGACGTGGCACCAGAATCAGCAGTGCATCCGGCTGCGTCTTCAGCAACTGGCGATGGGCGGCGAGGACGATTTCGTCTTCGCCCGAGTGGGTGCTGGCAGCGATCCACACCGGTCGCTGCTCGGCCTGCCACTGGCGGCGCAGCTCGATGGCGCGTTGCAGCAGTTCGGCATCTATCTTCAGATCGAACTTGATCGAGCCGGTCACTTTCACGCACTCGGAGCGTGCGCCCAAGGTCAGAAAACGCTGTGCCTCGGTCTGGGTCTGCACGGCGATCAGCGACAGTTCGGCAAGCATCGGTGCGGTGAGCTTGCCGAACCGGGCGTAACCCCGTGCCGAGCGTTCGGACAGCCTTGCGTTGGCCAGGGCGACCGGAATGCCGCGCTTGGCGCATTGGTGGATATGGTTGGGCCACAGCTCGGTTTCCATCACCACGGCCAGGCGCGGCTTTACGCGATTGATAAAGCGCGCAGCGGCCCAAGGCAGGTCGTAAGGCAGGTAGCAGTGCTGCACGCTGTCGCCGAACAGGGCCTGGATACGTTCGGAGCCGGTCGGCGTCATGCAGGTCACGGTGACTGGCAGCTCGGGATAACGCGCCTGCAGGGCGCGAATCATTGGCGCAGCGGCGATGCTTTCGCCCACCGATACCGCATGTATCCAGATGCCGCCGGGTTTCATCGCCGGTAGGCCGAGGGAGAAACGTTCATTGATACGCCGCACGTAAGCCGGCGCCTTGCGCGCGCGCAGCGCCAGACGCAGGGCAATCAAGGGCAGGGCCAGGTGCAGTAGCAGGGTGTAGAGGAGTCTGTTCATGGGCGCGCAGCTTATCGCCGCCGGCGATGCGCTGGAAGGGCAGTCATGCCTGCGGTCGCAACAGTTCGCGCGCCAGGCAGTCGGCCAGCCAGCTGGCAGCGGGGCCGAGCGCGCCGTCGCGCCGTGTGATCAGCTCCACCACCAGCGGCAGCGGCGCCCAGTCGCTGCGCAGTTCCTGCAGGTGGCCCTGGTAGGTCGGGTATTGCGCCACATGGCGCGGCAGCCAGGCCCAGCCCACGCCGCGAATCACCAGCTCGGCCATCACGTAGAAGCTGTCGGCGCGCCACACCAGTGGACTGATCTGCTCGCCGCCGGGGTAATGGCTGTCCTGCGGCGTCATCAGCAGTTGACGATGTTCGGCCAGGTCGCGACGTTCCACGCTGCCGAGTTCGGCCAGCGGGTGTTGCGGGCTGCATACCGTGACCATCTCGATGGTGCCCAGGCGCTGGCTTTCCAGTGCGCGTGGCATCTGTTCGTGATGAAACAGCAGGCCAAGATCGGCCTGGTGCTGCAGCAGCTTGCGCGCCACGTCGCCCTGGGCGCCGCTGGAAAGCTGCACTTCGAGCAGGGGGAAGGCGTCGGCCAGTGCTTCCAGGCTGGCCAACACCGGCTGGTAGGGCATGGCCTCGTCCTGCGCCAGTCGCAAGCGCGCCTCCTCGCCACGTGCCAGGCCCAGCGCGCGGCCATCGAGACGCTCGCACTGCTGCAACACGCTGCGCGCTTCCTCGAGCAGCGCCGTTCCCGCTTCGGTCAGTTGCGGCTGGCGCCCGCTGCTACGTTCGAACAGGGTAACCCCGAGATCGCTTTCGAGCAGGGCGATGGCGGTGCTGACGGCCGATTGCGCACGCCCGGTTTGTCGCGCCGCAGCGGAAAAGGATCGGCTCTCGGCGGTGCGAACGAACAGGTGAAGCTGGTCGAGATTCCAGTTCATGGCGGCCTATCTCCATAATAGATAGGTAATGACTTTATCCCATCATTGGAAAGCCTAGAATGGCGACCATCTTCCAGGAGTCGCCATCATGCCCGGATACCTCTATCTCGCCATTGCCATCGCGGCCGAAGTGATCGCCACCACCTCGATGAAGGCGATCGACGGCTTCAGCAAACCCTTGCCACTGCTGCTGGTGGTGGGCGGTTACGGCATCGCCTTCTGGATGCTGACGCTGGTGGTGCGCACCATCCCGGTGGGCGTTGCCTACGCGATCTGGGCCGGGTTGGGCATCGTGCTGGTCAGCGTCGCGGCGATGTTCATCTACCAGCAGAAGCTGGACCTGCCGGCCGTACTGGGCATGGGGCTGATCGTCAGCGGCGTGGTGGTGATCCAGTTGTTCTCCAGCTCCACTGGCCACTGAGGCAGCTACAAGCCCGAGGTTTGTGCTCTTGCCTGCCGCCTGAAGCCTGCGGCTGCTGTGAGAGTTATACTGCGCGCCTGTTTTTCGCCGAGGCCCGTTCATGTCCCAGTCTCTCAGCACCGATGTCCTGATCGTCGGCGGCGGTATCGCCGGCCTCTGGCTCAACGCGCGCCTGCGCCAACAGGGCTTTGCCACCGTGCTGGTGGAGCGCGGCAGTCTGGGCGGCGGGCAGAGCCTGAAGTCGCAGGGTATCATCCATGGCGGCGCCAAATACGCCCTGCATGGCGCGCTGACCGGCGCCTCCGAGGCCATCGCCGATATGCCGCGCCGCTGGCGCGAGGCGCTCGCCGGTACGGGCGAACTGGATCTGTCCGGTGTGCGTGTTCTCTCCGATGCCCATTACCTGTGGTCGCCCGGTACTCTGGCCGGCAACCTCACCAGTTTCTTCGCCAGCAAGGCGGTGCGCGGCCGAGTCGATCAGGTCAAGGGCGAGCAACTGCCGCCGGCGCTGCAGCATCCTAAGTTCAAGGGCAAGGTCTATCGCTTGGCCGAGCTGGTGCTTGACGTGCCGAGCCTGATCGCTCGCCTGGCCGAACTGGCTGGCGACGGATTGCTGGCTGCCGAGCGTATCGAGCCGCTGCAGGAAAATGGTGAACTGTGCGGGCTGATTGTCGACGGCCGTGAGATTCGCGCACAGCGCGTGGTGCTCAGTGCCGGCGCCGGTAACGCCGTGCTGCTCGCGGCCTTGGGTATCGAGCAGCCGGCGCAGCAGTTGCGTCCCTTGCATATGGTGCTGGCCAAGGGGCCGGCGCTGAAGCCGCTGTACGCTCACTGCCTCGGCGGTGGGCCCAAGCCGCGGGTGACCGTCACCACCCATCCGGCGGCCGATGGCCAGTGGGTCTGGTATCTGGGCGGCGATCTGGCCGAAGCCGATGGCGTCGCCCGCGACGAGGCGGCGCAGATCCAGGCGGCGCAGAAGGAAATGGCAGCGTTGCTGCCCTGGGTCGACCAGAGCCAGACACGCTGGGCCACGCTGCGTGTGGATCGCGCCGAACCCGCGCAGTCGGGCCTGGTGCGCCCGGACAATGCCTTTCTCGCCGAACAGCAGCGCCTGTTGGTGGGTTGGCCAACCAAGCTGGCGCTGGCGCCGGACTTTGCCGATCGGGTGTTGGCCACGCTGCAGCGTGAGCATGTGCAGCCGGCAAGTCATGCGCCGCTGCCCGAGCTGCCGCACCCGGCGCTGGGCCAGCCAGTCTGGGAGACGCTGCTGCCATGAGCACGCTGCACGATCTGCATCGTCCGCTGGGCAGCACCGGCCTGATGGTCTCGCCGCTAGGCCTGGGCACGGTCAAGCTGGGTCGCGACCAGGGCGTCAAATACCCCAACGGCTTCACCATTCCCGACGACGCTCAGGCTCTGGCCCTGCTGCACCAGGCCCGCGAGTTGGGCATCAATCTGATCGACACCGCGCCGGCCTATGGCGTCAGCGAACAGCGCCTCGGCCCGCTGTTGCGTGGTCAGCGTGATGAGTGGGTGATCGTCAGCAAGACCGGCGAGGAGTTCGAGCAGGGCCAGTCGCATTTCGATTTCTCGCCGGCGCATACCCGTCTATCGGTCGAGCGCAGCCTCAAGCGCCTGGAAACCGACCGCATCGACCTGCTGCTGGTGCATTCCGACGGTAACGATCTGGCAGTGCTGCGCGAGACAGGTGTGTACGAGACGCTGGCCGAGCTCAAGCGTGAGGGCAAGATTCTCGCCTACGGCATTTCCGGCAAGACCGTCGAAGGCGGGCTGCTGGCGCTGGAACAAGGCGACTGCGCCATGGTCACCTATAACCTGAGTGAGCAGGGCGAGAAGCCGGTATTGGACTACGCTGCCAGCCATGCCAAGGGCATCCTGATCAAGAAGGCGCTGGCCAGCGGGCATGCCTGCCTGGCCGATGGTGTCGACCCGGTGCGCGCCAGCTTCGAGCTGATCTTCGCCCATCCGGGCGTCAGCAGCGCCATCGTCGGCACCATCACGCCCGCGCACCTGGCGGCCAATGTCGCGACTGTGGCGGCGGTTTTACAGGGCATCCGCTGAGTCCCCGGTCACGTCCTCTTACAGCCTTGGGTTGTACTGGGTGGTCGGCTTGGGGCAGCCTTGAGCGGTTTTCGCTTCAACCTGACCCTCGCGTGAGCGCTGGCTGCCGAGCCGCCTCACGCCCAGCCGGAACAAGGAGTCGAGATGCCGCGTACGCTGATCCGCAAGGACCCGAGTAACTTCAAGACCCTGCCGCTATTCGTCGAAGCCAGCCCGGATGGGCTGAGCTACCAGAGCCTGGGGCAGCCGCTGAATTTCCAGCAGATGCTCGAACGCCGCCGCCCGATCGAGGTGGCGGACAGCTCACGGTTTTCCGTCGAGCTGGCCAACCTCGGCGTCTCGGTGCGTCTGACCCTGCGCCTGCAGGGGCGTGATTACTGGTTGCTGGTGCGTCAGCGCCGTCCTGATCGTGGCGATACCGTGCTCAAGCTGATTTCCGGCTACGTGCCGGCGCACGAACTCAACCTGCCGCTGCTTACCGCGATTCAGGAGGTGGCCGAGGAGTGCCTGCTGGAAAGCGCCGACGGCTGGCTGAGCGGGCGCTTCGCCGATACCTGGTTGCCCACGCCCTATCAGGGCGCGCTGCGTTATCGCGAAGCCAGCCATTTTCGCCTCAGTCCACTGTCCGGCGCGGCGCGCCCTGTGCAGTGCGGCAACCTCACCTTGCTGGAACGGCCGCGCGCCTACGTACACCTGCCGACCGCGTCACTGCAGCTGGTCTACGACCTGAGTCTGGAGCTGCCGCGCGATGCCCGTCAGTTGAGCCTGTTCCACGTCGATGAGTGTCTGGAGGATGGCCGCCTGGTGGCGCGTCTGGAGCGTCGACGACCGGATATCTACCTGCTGGCGCTGCATCGGGGCGTGCCCAGCGGTGGTTTGTTCACCTTGCGCAAGGGGGAGCTGCAGGCAGCCAGCACGCGCGGGGTTTGGCTATCGGAGAGCTTCGCCGAGCAGGACGGCTGGCTGGTGCGTGACGAGCGGGTTCGCTGGAAGGACTGGCTGCAGCGTTATGGTGTGAAGACGCCGCAGCGGCGCGCATTGGCCAGCGCGTAGGGCGGGTGTAACCCGCCGTTGGCCGTGTGGCGGGTTTCACCCGCCCTACATGGGCTGCGCCGCTTTCACACTCGACTGTCGTGCATGCGCGCTAGCTGCCGTTCCAGCAGGGCCGGATAAGGGTCGAGCAGGCGCTCCACGCAGCTGGCCCCTTCCGGGCTGGCGATCGGGCGGATGCGCGCACGCTGGCGAGCCAGAGCATCCTGGGCGACGCGCTGTTCGACCAGCAGCAGGTTGCGACTGTGTTGCGACAAGGCCAGGGCGTCCAGGGCGCTGTCGCTGAGCAGCAGTTCGGCCTGGCCCAGGTCCTCCAGATCGCTGCCAAGAGTCAGGCCCAACTGCAGTTGCAGGGTGATGCCGCTGTCGGCGACCTCGATCTGCAAGGCATGACCCAACGCGCGCATCAGCTCGCCGCAGCAGATCGCATGGGTGAGGTAGTCCTCGCCGCATTCGCGCTCGTGGAACAGCATCAGGCTGCTGCCATCCTTGAGCGTGTGCAGTTGCCCCTGATACAGCGCGGCGGCCTGTTCCAGGCAACCGCGATAACGATCCAGAAGATCCAGCAGGCGCGTGCGCGGCAGACGACGCAACTGCTCCTGGGCGCCGAGCTGGATGGCCAGCACGGCGCTGGCCTGCGATGGGCGCGGCGCCTTGGCTGCGGGCGCAGCGACTTCGGACTCATCGCGCAGATCGGCGAAGGGATCGTCCGGCTCTATCGAATCGGGCCAGGGCTTGAGCGCCTCGTCGTCGCTGTCCGGTTCATCGAAAGAATGTCCGGCGCGAGGCCGTTCTGGCTCGTCGTCGAAATGCTCGTCGTCTTCTTCCGGCAGATAGTTGTCGACGTCGTCGAGCAGCGGCTCGTCATCCAGCTCCGGCTCCGGTTCCGGCTTTTCCGGCACCAGGCGTTCCTGCAACTGGCGTGCCAGGTCGCCGATCTCGTCGTTACGTCCTGCACCGGGAGCAGGATCGTCCGGGTCGCGCAGCCACAGGCGCATCTGCAGCAAGGGCGTGGAGATATGCCGGCCCAGGCGCATGCTCAGCGACAGGGTCAGGGCCAGCAGGATCAGGCTGAGAATGCCCATGCTTTGCAGGCTGATGGTCATCGGCTGCTGGAACTGGCTCATGTCCAGGCTGATGCGCAATTGCCCGGCCATCACTTCCTGAAAGGTGATGGAGGTGGAGTACAGACCTTCGGTTTCGCCCAACACGCTGCGCGTGGGGCGCGAGCCCGCCTCGGCAAGAATGCGGTCATCCACGCTGTAGATGGCTGCATGCGCTACCAACGGGTTCTTCGCCAAGTTGCTGAGCAGTACGTTGAGGCTGAGGATGTCGTTGGACACCAGCAGCTCGGTGGCCGAGGCCGCCGTCTGGGTGATCAGCGCCTGGCCCAGGGCATCGGCCTGCTGCTGCATGGCCTGCTTGAACTGCATGCCCATGACCCAGGCATAGATGATCATCGCCAGGGCCACCAGCAACAGGCTGTGACTGGCGATGCGCAGCACCAGAGGCACCCGTCGCTGACGCAGCGCGTGGAAGATCATGATGAAGAAATTGTCGGGTTTGACGGGCGCGGGCCGGTTCACAGAGCTCGGCTCTTGTCGACTGAAGTTGCCGCGCAGTATAGCGAGCGGTCTGGAGCGGGCAAAGCGCATGGCTGCCCGGATCGAGGGGAAACTGGGTAGAATGTGCGCCTTTTCGTCGGCCGGCGGCCAATTCAGCGCTGGCCTGCCTCAATCGTTTGCCTTGGAGGGTGCGTCTTGCGCGAAATCGTCCTGATCAATATCACCGGCGAAGATCGCCCCGGACTCACCGCAGCCATCACCGGTGTGCTGGCTCAAGGCGGGGTGAACATCCTCGATATCGGTCAGGCGGTGATCCATGACACCCTGTCGTTCGGCATCCTCATCGAGATTCCCGACAACGGTCGCTCCCAGGCCGTGCTCAAGGATCTGCTGTTCACCGCCTACGAGCTGGATCAGCAGGTGCGCTTCACTCCCGTTTCCGAAGACGACTACCGCCAGTGGGTGAGCGGCCAGGGCAAGGCCCGCCATATCGTCACCCTGCTGACGCGCAAGGTCAGTGCCCAGCAACTGCAGCGGGTCAGCGCCATCACCGCCAAGTACGGCCTGAATATCGATCATATCGACCGTCTTTCCGGGCGCATGCCGCTGGACATGCCCGCCGAGCAAGGCAAGGGCTGCATCGAGTTCTCGGTGCGTGGCGAACCGGCCGATCCGGTAGCGCTGCGTGCCGAGTTCCTCAGCGTGGCGCAGGAGCTCAATGTCGACATCGCCTTCCAGCGCGACTCGGTGTTCCGCCGTAATCGTCGCCTGGCGGTATTCGACATGGACTCGACGCTGATCGAGGCCGAGGTGATCGACGAGCTGGCCAAGGCCGCTGGCGTGGGTGAGCAGGTGGCCGAGATCACCGAACGGGCCATGCGCGGCGAGCTGGATTTCCGCGCCAGCTTCAAGGAGCGCCTGGGCTTGCTGCAGGGCCTGTCGGAAGACGTGTTGGAAGAGATCGGCGCCTCGCTGCGCCTGACCGAAGGGGCCGAGGTGCTGTTCGCCGAACTCAAGCGCCTGGGCTACAAGACCGCGATTCTCTCCGGTGGCTTCACCTACTTCGCCAAGCAGCTGCAGGCCAAGCTGGGTATCGACTACGTGTTCGCCAACGAGCTGCAGATCGAGAACGGCAAGGTCACCGGCGTGGCCGTCGAACCCGTCGTCGATGCGCAGCGCAAGGCCGATCTGCTGCGCGAGCTGGCGCACAAGGAAGGCTTGCAGCTGGAGCAGACCATCGCCGTCGGTGATGGTGCCAATGACCTGCCGATGCTCGGCCTGGCCGGTCTCGGTGTGGCATTCCGCGCCAAGCCGCTGGTCAAGCAATCGGCCAAGCAGGCGATCTCCACCCTGGGGCTGGATGGCATTCTTTACCTGCTCGGCTTTCGCGATCGCGAGGGGCAGGAATAAAGCGGCTGCAGGCTACAGGCTGCAGGCAGTTGTGTGCATAGCTGACCTGCGCGTCTGCCTGTAGCCTGCGGCCGCCTTTATTCGTCGCCGGCCGAGAAGTCGTAATCCATCGACTGGCTCGGGCCCTGCAGGTAGTAACCCTGGATGAAGTTGACCCCGGCCTGCCACAGCGTGGCCAGCACGCTGGCGCTTTCGACGAAGGGCACGATGGTCAGCTTGGCCTGGGCATGCAGGCTGCTGAGCAGGGTTTTCAGGGCTTCCTGGCTGTCGGCATTGCTCAGGTCCTGGGTGAAGGAACCGTCGACTTTGACGAAGTCCGCCTGCAGGTGCTTGAGCGTGTTGAACGGGTTCAGCGCACAGCCGAACTGGCTCAGGGCGACCTTGCAGTGCAGTTCTGCCAGGCCCTGGGTCAGCACCTTGGTCTGTTTCAGGTAGGTGACGGCATCCGGTTCGCTGAACTGGAACACCAGTGCGTCCGACGGCAGGCGGGCGGCCTTGAGCGCCACGCTGAGCCAGGGCAGCAGGGTCTGATCCTGCAGGCTGGCGCTGGACAGGTGCACGAACAGGCGGGTGTTGTGACCTTTGGAGCGGTGGTCGGCCAACAACTTGATCGAGTTGAGGATCACCCAGCGGTCGATCTTCTCGCCGAGGCCGGCATCCTTGGCCGCAGCAAGGAACTGTGCAGGCGGTACTTCTTCGCCCTGCGGGCTGAGCATGCGCAGCAGCACCTCGTAATGCTCGTGAGCATCACCACGTAGGCTGATGATCGGCTGGAACAGCAGGCGGAAGCTGTTGTTCTCCAGCGCCTGTTGCACCATCGCCACCAGGTTGCCGCGGTTGGCAGCGGCTGCCAGTTCATCGGCGGGGTTGAACAGCTTGATGGCGTTGCCTTCGCTGAGCTCGTCAGCGCAGCGGTGCGCGCGGTCGATGACTTCCTGCGCCTTGGCGGTTTTCTCGCTGAGGCCGGCGACGCCGATCGACAGGGTGGTCTGCACGGTGCGGCCGCTGACATCGAACAGGTGGCCTTCGACCTTCTTCAGCAGCGCCGTCAGGCTGGCCTGGCACGGCTCGGGCGTCTGGCCTGGCAGCAGTGCGGCGAATACGTCGTCGCCAAAGCGGGCCAACTGGGTCTCCGCGGGGAAATGTGCGCGCAGCAGGCCGGCCAGGTCGGTCAGCAGCAGGTCGACGTCGGCCAGGCCGATTTCGCCCTGCAGGCTGGCGTAGCGGTCGACGCGGATATACGCCAGGGTCGAAGGCTGGCCGGTGCTGATGGCGCGCTCGGCGGCGCCGTCCATCAGTTCGAGGAAATGGGTGCGGTTGAACAGGCCGGTGACCAGGTCCTGGCTGCTGATTTCACGCAGTTTCTCTTCCAGCTCGGCGTTGGAGGTTTCTGCGCGGATCACCACCTGAATGCACGGCTCGCCATCATAGGTGGCGGGCGAGAAGCTCATTTGTGCGGCGAAGCTGCTGCCATCGGCGCGCACGCCTTGGCAACTGAGTTCGGCGTTACCTTCGGCGCTCTGGTAGTTCTTCAGGAAATCCTTGAACGCCCCGTGATCGGCACTGGCGATCAGGTCGATCATCGGCATGCCTTCGAGCTCTTCGCCATCTTCGTAGCGGAACAGCTCCAGGTACGCACGGTTGGCATAGATATGCATGCCGTCGTGGACGTAGGTGATGGCGTCGACCGAGCTTTCCAGCAGCAGCTGGCAGCGCTTTTCTGTTTCGCGTAGTGCGACTTCCGCAGCGCGGCGGGCACGGCGCTCCTCGAGGTTGGCCAGCTCACGCTTGGCCACCAGCACCAGGCGCTCGTCCTCACCTTGCGGCAGGGCGTCCTGAGCACCGAACAGCAGGGCTTCGGTGATGATCTCGGAGTCGTTGTCTTCGACCAGCTGGATGACCGGAATGTCCTTGGCCTGGCGGCGGATGGCGCTAATCGCCTCGCTAGGGTCGAGGCGCTCGCTGCTCGGTGCGCAGATCAGCAAATCCCAGGTCTGTTGCAGGGTTTCAGCCAGGTCTTCGCTGGAGGTCAGACGGTGCACACGAGTGGCGTGCCCGGCGTTGCGGAACAGACTGACCAGGCGCTCAGCTTCGTTCTGCGAATCTTCGAGAATCAGCAGGCGGATGGTTTTTTTTTCGATGGCCATAGAGGGGTCATTACCGCGCCGAACGGGCGCGAAAAGGCGACAAATGGTGAATTCGTCGGAGCCTACAGCGACTTCCAGAGCGAGTCAAAATCTTCCTCCCCCGCAGGCTTCTCGCTTTGCGAGGCTGTGACCGGTGTCCCGACCGGGGCCTCTTCGACGCCCACGCGGTGATACTCGAACTGGCTGAAGCTGCCGGTGCTGACCTGCTTGCGAGTGAGCACCGCACGATGCTCTTCGCCGTGGTCGTTGATCAGCACCTTGCTGCCCTCCTGGAACGGCAGGCGCGGCGTGATCAGGCTGGCAGGGCGGGAAATGGCGCTGATCTCCGGCAGCAGCAGGGCACGCAGGTACTGGCTGCTCTGCTCGCCCTTGCGCAGCAGTTGCAGGCCGCAGGGGCGCGCATGTGGTGCGATCAGTTCGATGCCCATTTGCGTACCGCCGCCGCGGACCTGACGAATCCAGCGTACGATGGCCACACTCCAGCCCTGGCTGGGGCTGTCCTGCACGCCCAGAAGCTCGCCGGCCTGCAGTTGGCTGGGAACGTCCTTGGGCCAGGACAGGCAATAACCGCCGGGGCTGTGGTTGACGATGGCCAGAGGAAAGGTCGGATAATTTTCACCATTGCTCTCAGGCTGCGCCTGTTCGCCGGGGTTGACCTTGGTGTACTGAATTTCTTCGAAGTGAATCTCGTCTGCGGCGCTGCGCTGGACATCGAAGGCGTTCGACCAGACATCGGGCTCGCCGGTGGCCGGCTTGAATACGGCAGCGCCGATTTCCACGGGACGCTTGAGCACCTCACCGAACGAGCGGCGGCCGGAAAGGAAGAAATGCAGCGCGGTCATGCCGATGCAAAGGGTCAGGTTGCCGTGGCCCGGCGTGCGCTGGAAGGTGCGCTCGGCGATGTCACCCCAAGCCGCGGCAACGTGCTGCAGCAGGTCGAGGCTGATCCCCTCGGGAATCATCAGGCGCGACTTGCTGCGCTCTTCGTCCGCCAGTTCCAGGTATTCCTTGATGGCATCGACCAGCGGCTGCGTATCGATGCCCAGCAGGTTGTGCAGTTCGCTGCTCTGATACAGCGACTTGTAGCGCGGCGGGCCGTCGATCTGGGGTGCCAGCACGAACAGGCTGTTCGGAGCATCGCCTGATTGCAATTTGACCAGCGTGCTCCAGGGCTCCAGTGCCTCGGCCAGGCGGGCGATGCCGTTCTGGCGCATCTGGTTGGTCCGGGCGCAGCCCAGCAGCAGTGCAGTGATGTAGCTCTGTTCGGTACTCAGGCCCTGAGTGTGGCGGGCCAGCGGATCCCGTATGACCTGGCGCTGCAGGCGCTGCTCGCAGGCGATCTGGTAAAGCTGGTGCAGTTCCAGCCAGAGTCCTTCAGGGACTGGGCAGTAAAGCTGGCTGGCGCGAATCAGCGGGCTGCAAAGGCTGTGGCTGGCGCGCTGCAGGGAAACGGCGAGGAGCTGGTCGCGGTCCTTGCCGCTGCGTGCGATGACGCGGGAAATGATCAGCTTGTAACCGACTGCCAGGTGGTTCTGCAGCGCTTGGCACAGGTTGGCCACCTTGCGCGGGCGCTCGTCGAGAACGATGGCCTGGTTGAGAAAGTGACGTTCCAGGTGCTGGCAGACGAAGCTGACTTCCGGGCGCAGCAGCTCCAGCAGTTGCAGGCGGTTTTCCGAGGGTGTGACGAATTGGTTGAGTTCCACCAGGCTCTGATACAGCTGTCGCGCGGTTTCACCGATGTTCGCCTTGGGCAGACCTGCAATCCAGCGCTTGAGATCACGGGGGCTGCCGTCGCAGAAATTGACGCTCTGCTTGCTCGGTGTGGGGACGCGTAACAGCTGTAGGTGGGTACTCTGTCTATCCATCGAACTCGGATACTCCGGCCGCCTGATGACAAGCGGCTCTAGTAATAGTCTTTCGAACTCTAGCAGCATCTGACTGCGCTGGCAGCCCGTCCGCTTGGATGGCGCGGCCTGGCAGAGTACGGATATATGACCGAATGGTCGAGGTGCAGGTTCCTGTTCTCAGTGGCTCAAGCCTGAGCGTTGCCCAGCAACTGACCCATGCGCACCGCGCTGCCGGCGCCCAGTTCGGTGGCCCACTGCACCTGGTTCGGGCCGAACAGGACGATGGCTGTGGAGCCCAGTTTGAATCGACCCATTTCCGCGCCCTTGGCCAGCTCGATCGGGCCACGCGCTTGCGCGTCGTAGCGCGTGCTCTTGAGCTCGCGCTTGGGAGGCGTGACCAGACCGGCCCATACCGTCTCGATGCTGGCGACGATCATCGCGCCGACCAGCACCACCGCCATTGGCCCGCGCTCGGTATCGAACAGGCAGACCACGCGCTCGTTGCGGGCGAACAGTTCCGGCACGTTTTCCGCCGTGGTCTGGTTGACCGAGAACAGGCGGCCCGGCACGTAGACCATCTCCTTCAGCGTGCCGCCCAGCGGCATATGGACGCGGTGATAGTCCTTCGGCGAGAGGTACACGGTGGCGAACTGGCCGCCCATGAAGGGCGCTGCACGCTCGGCATCGCCGCCGAGCAGTTCGACGGCGCTGAAACTGTGACCCTTGGCCTGGAAGATGCGGCCATGCTCGATGGCGCCGAGCTGGCTGATCGCGCCGTCGGCCGGGCTGAGAATGGCGCCGGGGGTTTCGTCCAGCGGACGCGCGCCTGCCTTCAGCGCGCGAGTGAAGAAGGCGTTGAAGTGTTCGAAGGAACGCAGGTCTTCGTTCTGCGCCTCGCTCATGTTGACCTGATACTGCTTGGCGAACCAGGCGATCAGCGGATTCTTCAGCCAGCCGATGCGGCATTCGGCCACGCAGCCGATCAGACGCGACAGCAGGTGGTGGGGCAGCAGGTACTGGCTGAGGATAAAAAGACGTTGTTTCATCGTGTTTCCTTGAAGGTTCTTAACCGGCACAGGCTTGGCCGGGCCGGGGATATCTGATTGTCGATGCGGTCAGCGTTCGATGGGCGTATCGGGCAGGTTGCCCCATTCCGACCAGGAGCCGGCATAGGCCTTTACGCGCGGATAGCCGAGCGCCTTGGCCACCACGTAGCTGAAACCGGAGCGGCGATGGGTCTGGCAATGGGTGATCACTTCCTTGTCCGGTGTGATGCCCAGGCTTTGCAGGACTTCGGCGATATCCGTGCGGATGCGCATGCCGCGTTGCGGGTCCATGCCCGCGGTCCATTCGAAGTGGGTGGCGCCAGGGATGTGTCCGCCACGCGCCGAACTCAATTTCTCGCCGCGGTATTCGTCCGCGCCGCGTACATCCCAGATGGCCAGGTCGGCAGCACCCAGGCGCGCTTGCAGGTAGTCGCGGGTGGCGGTGGGAGCATCGCTCAGAGTCAGCGTCACTTCGCTGCGGGCCGCTGTGGGCACGTCCTGGCTCAATGCCAGTCCGTCAGCGATCCAGGCCTGCAGACCGCCGTTGAGGAAGTGGTAACGCCGATGGCCGATCACGTCCAGCAGCCAGATGAAACGACCGGCCCAGGGACCGCCCTCATCGTCGTAGACCACATAGACGGCATCCGCGTGATGACCGATATCGGCGAACAGCGCTTCGAGCTGCGCGCGCTCGGGTAGCAGGCCGGGGGCAGGCGGCTGGCCCAGTTGCGTGCGCTTGGCATCCACCCAGCGCGCGCCGGGTATGTGACCAGCGGCGTAGCGCGCTGCGCTGCTGAGGTCGAGCAGGATCAGGTCGGCCGCATCCAGGCGTTCGGCCAGCTCGGCGGGCTCGATCACCAGCGGTAGGTTGTCGAAGGCGGACATGGCGGCCTCTTCGTGTGAAAAGAGGCCGATTGTAGCGGAAACGGAACTGTTCAGCGCCCGCGTCTGGAAAAGCTGCTCAGCGCGCGCTCGGCGCACTGCACGGTCTTGGCGAAGGCCTGCAGGCTGACGTCATTGAGCGGTTGGCCGCCCTGGTCGGCCACCACCAGCATCACCACCCGGCCATTGCTGGCGACGGAGCGCAGCAACAGGTGCTCGCTGGGGAACAGGGCCTTGAGATTGCCCGGCAGTAGGGCGGAAAACTGCGCCATGTTACTTGGCGTGATACGCAGCTGGCCTGGCTCGGCGAGCAGGCGCTTCAACACCTGGCTCTGTGCCGGGTCGAGGCTGAGGCTCGCTGCGCTGGCATCGAGGCCGGCCTGTTGCTGGCTCTGCAGGCGTGTGTGCTGGCGGTCGGCGAGCAGCAGCAGGACGCGTTTCAGGCCGCAGGCTTGCAGCGCATCGCGAGCGCAGGCTGTCAGTTGCGGCACGTTGGCGAAGCTGCTGGGATCGGCCAGCAGGCGCGCGCAGTGCTGGCGCCAGGCGGCGAGGTCGTCACGTTTGGGTGGTGGAGGGGCGGCGATGACAGGTTTCAGGCGATGAGCGTCCCATGGCCAGATCAGGGCCTGGGCTGGATGCCAAAGCGCTGCGTCATGGATCAGGCGGGCGCTGCTGACGGCGTGCTGGTGCACCTCCTGCTGCAGTTCGCTCAATGGAATCTGCAGATACAGCCCGGTGAGGCGCTGCCAGCGCAGGCTGTGTGCGGTGTCCCAGGCGTGGTGCGCCGATACCGCCAGACCGTTGGCCAGCAGCACGCAGTTGCTCGGCTGGGTCAGCCAGTGACGCAGGCGGATGTCCTCGTCGAGCATCTGTTGCTGATGCAGCGGATGTTCGTTGTCGCGGGCGATGTGCAGCGCCTTGACCAGTTGCCGACGGTCACGCTCCAGCAGGCGATAGCCGCGCACGATCCACTCCGGCAGGCGCCAGCGTTCGGCCAGTTTGAGGCAAAGCTGGATCAGGCTGACGCCCAGCAGGTCCTTCTCAACGGCAGCCGGGCGCTCACCCTTGAGCAGCACACGCTGCTCCCAGGCGTCCAGCAGTTGCGGGTGGGCGCACAGCAGCGGCCAGATCGGTGCAAGAAACAGCAGGCTGCAGCCATGCAGCTCATTCCAAAGACGTGCCAGGCGTGCGCCGAACAGGCCGCGAGCCTGTTGGCTGGCGTGCTGGCTGATCAGCAGGATTTGGCGAAACGCCAGGGGGATTTCGCTCTCGGGCAGCGCCGGTGCCTGATTGAGCAGTGCTTCGCAGCGGCTCAGGCCCAGTCGCGACAGCGCGGTTTCGACGCTCTCGGCTGGATCACTGAGGCTGTTGCTCAATTGGTTTGCCTCGCGCAGTACCTGCAGGGCGAAAGAGGGGCTGGACTCTATCGCCTCGGCGATGTCGCGCCAGGTTCGGCGACTGTCTCCCAGGATGCGACGCAGGCGCAAATGCTGCTGCTGCTCGATAGGCAGTGGCAACTTGCCCAGATGTTGTACCCAGGCGTCCAGAGTGCGTGGCAAGGACTTTGACGTCGGCATATTGGCTCGAGTCGAACTGGCTTTTGACCATAAGTGGCTATAGTCTGGCGTATAAGTTCCGATAATTAGAAGGGTTGTTTTTGATAACCCTCTCTCCTGGCTCTGCAAGCGTTCTCTTTATGGCAAAAATCATAGGTATCATCGTTGTATTCGCCTGCGTTCTCGGCGGCTTCATGCTGTCCGGTGGGCAGCTGATGGCACTGTTGCACCCGTTCGAAGTGATGATCATCGGTGGTGCGGCGCTGGGTGCTTTCCTGCAGGCCAACCCGGGCAGCATGTTCATGACGGTGTTCAAGAAGTCGTTGAGCATGTTCGGCACCCGCTTCACCCATACCTATTACCTGGAAGTGCTGCGCCTGCTCTACGAGATTCTCAACAAGAGTCGCCGCGAAGGCATGATGGCCATCGAAGCGGACGTCGAGGACCCCAACGCCAGTCCGATCTTCAGCAAGTATCCAGGGGTGCTCAAGGACGAGCGGATGACCGCCTTCATCTGCGACTACCTGCGCATCATGTCGTCCGGCAACATGGCCCCGCACGAACTGGAAGGCCTGTTCGACATGGAGCTGGCCAGCATCAAGGAAGAAACCGAGCATCCGGCGCATGCGGTGGCCAAGATCGCTGACGGTCTGCCGGCGATGGGGATCGTCGCGGCGGTGCTGGGCATCGTGATCACCATGTCGATCCTGGCCGATGCCAGCAATGCGCAGATCGGCGAGAAGGTCGCCACCGCACTGACCGGCACCTTCCTCGGCATCCTCGCCTCCTACGGTTTCTTCGGCCCGCTGTCGGCCTCGCTGGAGCATGACGCCAAGGAAGAGCTGAACCTCTACGAAGCGATCAAGGCCACCCTGGTCGCCTCGGCTTCCGGCATGCCGCCGAGCCTGGCGGTAGAGTTCGGTCGCAAGGTGCTGTTCCCGGCGCACCGGCCGAGCTTCACCGAACTCGAGCAGGCTGTGCGCGGCAACTAAGCCATGGAAAATAACCAACCCATCATCGTCAAACGGGTCAAGAAGAGCGCTGGCGGGCATCATGGCGGCGCCTGGAAGATCGCCTTCGCCGACTTCGCCGTGGCCATGATGGCGTTCTTCCTGGTGATGTGGCTGATGTCATCGGCCACGCCGGAGCAGAAGAAGGCCATCTCCGGTTATTTCCAGGACCCCATCGGTTTCACTGAAAGTGCCAGTCCCTATGCCATCGATCTGGGTGGCACGCCGACGCCGGCACCGGAGCGCACGCTCAACCCGGATATCTCCGAGACGCCGGAGAGCCAGCCGGACCAGACGGATGTCAGCACCGATCAGATCGAAACCCTGGCCGACAAGATGGAGCAGGAGCGCCTGGAGCTGCTGTTGCAGGAGTTGCAGAACAAGGTCGAGGAGAATCCCGAGCTGCAGCGTTTCAAGGACCAGATACTGTTCGAAATCACCCAGGATGGCCTGCGCATCCAGATCATGGATGCCGAGAACCGGCCTATGTTTGCCCTCGGCAGCGCCAACCTGCAGCCTTACTTCGAGGACATCCTGCTGGCCATGGCCGACACCATTCGCGCGGTGCCGAACAAGATCAGCATCAGCGGCCATACCGATGCCAAACCCTTCGCCGGGCGTGGCGCTTTCGGCAACTGGGAGTTGTCATCCAATCGCGCCAACGCCGCGCGGCGGACGCTGGTGGCTGGAGGCTATCCGGACGAGCAGGTGGCGCGAGTGGTCGGCTATGCCTCATCGGCGCTGTTCGATCGAGAGGACCCGTTCAATCCCGTCAATCGGCGCATCGATATCGTCGTGCTGACCAAGAAGGCGCAGCGTGCGATCGAGGGCGAGCAAGGCGCAAATGGAGAGGCGCCCGCGCAGGGCCAGGCTCCTGCTGCGACGCCCTCGGGTGCGCCTGCCGAGGCGCTGCCGGCGGAGCAATTGCGTGAGCGCCTGAATATCTTCGAAAGTGGCAATAGCCCGCTCGATCAACTGAACAATCAGTAATCGTCCTGCGGCAGGCTGGCGACGATGTGTCGGTAGCTGGCCATGCGCTGCGGCTGCACGCGACCGTCCTCCAGGGCCTGCAGCAGTGCGCAGCCGGGCTCGCGGTCGTGCTTGCAGTCGCGGAAACGGCAGCGGCCGAGCAGGTCGTGGAACTCGATGAAGCCTGCCTCGACGTCGTCCCGGCTGACATGGCCGAGGCCGAATTCGCGAATGCCGGGGGAGTCGATCAGCTGGCCGCCACCGGGAAAGTGGAACAGCCGCGCGGTGGTGGTGGTGTGCGTGCCCTTGCCGGTCAGCTCCGACAGCGCGCCGACTCGGGTGTCGACGCCGGGCAGCAGGCCGTTGACCAGGGATGATTTGCCCACCCCGGACTGGCCGACGAATACGCTGACGTGGCCGTCCAGGCGCTTCTTCAGCTGCTCCATGCCATCGCCGTGATGGGCCGAGACTTCCAGAAGCGGATATTCCAGCTGACGATAAACCTTGAGCAGGGCGTCCAGCGCTACCTGGTTCTGCTCGTCGATCAGATCGGCCTTGTTTAGCAGCAGCAGCGGGCGAATGCCGGCATGCTCGGCGGCCACCAGATAGCGGTCGATCAGATTGGCGTGGGGTTCGGGCAAAGGGGCGAAGACGATGACGATCTGGTCGACGTTGGCCGCCACCGGTTTGAGCTGGCCGCGCATGTCCGGGCGGCACAGTTCGCTGTTTCTCGGCAACTGCGCGACGATCACCCCGTCGCCCTGATTGCCGGGGCGCCAGACCACCTGATCGCCGGTAACCAGGGCCGGCAGGTTGGCGCGAAGATGGCAACGAAATACCTGGCCGGCCAACTCGCCCTGCAAACCCTCGATTTCCACCTGTACGCCAAAGTGTGCGATCACCAGGCCGGTCTGCTCCGGGCCCAGATCGCCGCCTTCCAAGGCCTCCACGGCACGCGACTCACGTTTGGCGGCGCGGGCGGCGCGTTCGCCCTGAATCTTTTCGATACGCCAGCTCTGGCGGCGGTTGAGTTGGCGTTTGGCCATGAAGCATCCGGGGTGGTGGAGTGTTGATCGCGGCGAGTTTAGCATGAGCGCGAGGCGGTCATTCGGCTGCCCGAAGCGGGGGGCGTCAATGACGACAGGCGGGGAAAGAACGGTGCTGCGGCTGCCTGTGTTGCGCGCGCTCCTGGCGCAAGGCCTGGCCGCGGCGCTGGTGGTGGTTCTGGTTTATCTGCTGGCGCTGTTGCCCTGGCGCATGTCGTTGTTTTCAGTGGCGCTGCTGCAAGGTGTCGTAGCCGCAGTGATCGGCTGGCGCCTGGGCCTGTCACGCTGGTGGTTGTGGATCAATCTGGCGTTTCTGCCCGCACTGCTGGTGATGCAGCGCGCCGATTTGCCAGCCTGGTTGTTCCTGCTGGGATTCGTGCTGTTGCTGCTGGTCAACTGGAACAGTTTGCGTGAACAGGTGCCGCTCTACCTGAGTGGGCGCAAGGCGCAGCAACGTCTGCAGCAGTTCATGAGCGAGCGTGAGCCGCCGCTGCGCTTCGTCGACCTGGGATGTGGTACGGCAGGTACGGTACTGCAGCTGGCCAGGCAGTTTCCGCGCGGACAGTTCGTGGGTGTCGAGACGGCGCCCCTGCTCTTCGCTTTCGCCTGGCTGCGCTGCTTGCTGCAGGAGAACTGCAGCATTCGTTATCGGAGCTTGTGGCAGGTCGAGCTCGGCGAATTCGATGCCGTCTACTGCTTTCTCTCGCCGGTGCCGATGCCGCGCCTGTGGGCCAAGGCGCAAGCCGAGATGCTTGCTGGCAGTTGGCTGATCAGCAATACCTTCGAGATTCCGGGTGTGCCAGCTGATCGCGAGCTCGATGTCAGCGAAGGGCGGCAAACGTCTCTGTTTCTCTGGCAGATGAAGGGCGCTGAGATCCGCTAGACTTGGCGCCTGAGCCAAGGAGTCTAACCATGCAAAACCCCAACAACCTGATCTGGATCGACCTGGAAATGACCGGGCTGGAGCCAGAGCGTGATGTGATCATCGAGATGGCCACAATCGTCACCGATAGCGAGCTGAACGTGCTGGCTGAGGGGCCGGTGATCGCTGTTCACCAGAGCGACGAGGCTCTGGCCGGCATGGACGAATGGAACACCCGCACCCATGGCCAGAGTGGCCTGACCCAGCGCGTGCGTGAGAGCAAGATCAACAGCGCCGCTGCCGAGGCGCAGACCATCGCTTTTCTCGAGCAGTGGGTGCCGAAGGGTAAGTCGCCAATCTGCGGCAACAGCATTGGCCAGGATCGCCGCTTTCTCTACAAGTACATGCCGGCGCTGGAAGCCTACTTCCACTACCGCTACCTGGACGTATCGACGCTGAAGATCCTGGCCGGCATGTGGGCGCCCGAGGTCAAGGACAGCTTCCAGAAAACCGCTACCCATCAGGCGCTGGACGACATCCGCGAGTCCATTGCCGAGCTGCGCCACTACCGCGAGCACTTCCTCAAGGTCTAAAAGCGGCTGCAGGCCGCAAGCTGCAGGCTGAGAGCAGGAGCGGCCGGGAGCCCTTGCAAAGTGCCGTAGCCCGGCTGCAATCCGGGGAAGGGCCGGCGCTATTCCCGGATTACATCCGGGCTACAGAGCGCCGTGTCGCTCCAAGGCCCACGCCACATGTTCGCGCACCAGCTCCGACGGGTGTTCGCGGCGCGCCTGCAGGGCTTGCAGCACCGGGATGGTCGAGGGCGCATTGCCCAGGCCGACTGCCAGGTTACGCAGCCAGCGCTCGTAGCCGGCGCGGCGCAGCGGCGAACCCTCGGTGCGGCTGAGAAACTCCTCCTCCGTCCACATGAACAGCTCGGCCAGGCTGCTGTTGTCCAGACCGTGGCGTGGCTGGAAGTCGCCCTGCTCGGTGGGGCGGGCGAAGCGATTCCAGGGGCAGACGATCTGGCAGTCGTCGCAGCCGAAAACCCGGTTGCCGATGGGCGCGCGCAGTTCCACCGGGATCGAGCCTTTCAGTTCGATGGTCAGGTAGGAGATGCAGCGCCGCGCATCCAACTGGTAAGGGCCGGCGAAAGCGGCGGTGGGGCAGATGTCCATGCAGGCGCTGCAACGCCCGCAGTGCTCGCTGCCATGCGGCGCATCGATCGGCAGCGGCAGATCGACAAATAGCTCGCCGAGAAAGAAATAGCTACCGGCCTTGCGATTGAGCACCAGAGTGTTCTTGCCAATCCAGCCCAGCCCGGCCTTCTCGGCGATGGCCTTTTCCAGCACCGGCGCGCTGTCGACGAAGGCGCGGTAACCGAACGGGCCGATCTGCTGCTGAATGCGCTCGGCCAGTTGTTGCAGGCGTTTGCGGATCAGCTTGTGGTAGTCGCGGCCCAGCGCGTAGCGCGACACATAGGCCTGTTCCGGCTCGCTCAGGCGTTGGGCCATCTGCGTATCGCCAGGCAGATAGTCCATGCGCAGCGACACCACACGCAGCGTGCCGGGTACCAGCTCCTGCGGACGCGAGCGCTTGTCGCCGTGAGCAGCCATGTAGTCCATTTCGCCCTGATAGCCCGCTGCGAGCCAGCGCTTGAGGTGCGCCTCGTGCTCGCCCAGTTCGACATCAGTGATGCCGACCTGCTGGAAGCCCAGCTCACGCCCCAAGTCCTTGATGGACAGGGCCAGGGCGTCGAGATCGAGGGGGTGGTCGGACATGGGGCGGGCGCAGGCGGTGGAGGTGGGTATAATTCTGCCAGACATCCGTCGCGAGCGAGCCATGCATTCACTTTCCATGTCTTTACCTTTGAGCCTGCACAGCGCCGAACAGGTGCGCGCACTCGATGCGCAACTGATCGCCGCCGGCACGCCGGGTTTCGAACTGATGCAGCGCGCTGCCCACGCCGCCTGGCGCACCCTGCGTCGGCGCTGGCCGGAGGCCGGTGAAATCACCGTGCTGGCCGGGCGTGGCAACAATGCCGGTGACGGCTATCTGGTCGCTGCCCTGGCGCAGCGCGCCGGCTGGCGTGTACGCGTGCTGGCTGTTGGAGATCCTGCGGCGTTGGTCGGCGATGCCGCCCTGGCCTGCGCCGAGGCGCGTGACGCTGGCGTGGACGTTCTGCCCTGGAGCGAATGCGCGCCTTTGCGCGGCGTGGTGGTCGATGCATTGCTCGGCACGGGGCTCAGCGGCGCGGCACGCGAGCCATATGCCCAGGCGATCCGCATGCTCAATCAGAGCGGTCTGCCGGTGTTTGCGGTGGATATTCCGTCCGGTCTGCACGCCGACAGCGGTGCGCGGCTGGGCGTTGCGGTGCGTGCTGATCTGACCGTGACCTTCATCGCGCTCAAGCTTGGCCTTTTCACCGGCCTGGGCCCCGAGCTGTGCGGCGAGCTGCAGTTCGATGATCTGCAGGGCGATGCGCAGCTGCTGGCCGCTGCTCCCGGCGTCGCGCAACGGCTCGATTCCGCCAATCTGCCGCGTCTGGCCGCGCGCTCGCCATTGGCGCACAAGGGGCAGTTCGGCCACCTGCTGGTGATCGGCGGCGATCTGGGTATGGGCGGCGCTGCGCTGCTGGCCGCCGACAGCGCCCTGCGTGCCGGTGCCGGCCTGGTGTCGCTGGCGACACGTGCCGAGCACGTGGCGGCGGCCCTGGTACGGCGGCCGGAAATCATGTGTGCGGCAGTGGCATCGGCCAATCAGTTGCTGGGGCTGGTCGAGCACGCCGATGTCTGCGTGGTGGGGCCGGGGCTGGGGCAGGCCGCCTGGGGACGCAGCCTGCTGTCCGGCGTCGCGGGCAGCGATCAGCCGCAGGTGTGGGATGCCGACGCGCTGAATCTCCTTGCTGCCGGTCAGGTCGCGGCGCCACGCCAGGGAGTGCTGACGCCGCACCCGGGCGAGGCGGCGCGCTTGCTGGGTATCGATACGGCGGCGCTTCAGGCGGACCGGCCAGCGGCGGCGCGGGCTCTGGCGCAGCGTTTTGGTCTGGTGGTCGTGCTCAAGGGCGCTGGCAGCCTGATCGCTGCGCCGGACGGCCGCCTGGCGCTGTGCGACCGCGGTCATCCGGTTATGGCAGGGGCGGGTTTGGGAGATGTGCTGGCCGGTCTGATCGGCGCGCTGCTGGCGCAGGGCATGGCACACTTTGAGGCCGCCTGTCTGGCTGTCTGGTTGCATGCAAGGGCCGGTGAAGAGCTGGCCGTGCAGGGGCGTGGGCTGGCTGCCGGCGATCTGCCTGGCACCATTCGTCAGTTACTGGAGGAGTTGTGTCCTTGTGTGAAGTGAAGCTCGAGGCTGTCGACGAGGCTGCCATGCTGGCGTTGGGCGCTTCGATCGCCGAAGTCAGTGGTGGTGTGGGCACCATCTATCTGCACGGCGACCTGGGCGCCGGCAAGACCACCCTGTCACGCGGCATTCTGCGTGGCCTGGGCCATGCCGGGGCGGTCAAGAGCCCGACCTTTACCCTGGTCGAACCCTATGAAATTGGCGAGGTGCGCGCGTTCCATTTCGACCTCTACCGGCTGGTCGATCCGGAGGAACTGGAGTTTCTCGGCATCCGCGACTACTTCGAAGGCAATGCCCTGTGCCTGATCGAATGGCCGCAACGCGGCGCGGGCTTTTTGCCAAAGCCCGACCTTGACATTACCATTAGCCCCCAAGCGAGCGGCCGTTCGCTGTTGCTGCAGGGGCATGGGGCTCGAGGGGAGGCCTGGTGCAAGGCCCTGAGCGGCAAGCAATGAATAAGACGTGATGGGGTTGGTTATGCGCATAGGCGCGCTGGTTACCGCTGTGGGAGTATTGTTGGCGGCCCTGGCTGCCGAGGCGCTGGCCGCCTCCGATGTGCGCAGCGTGCGCCTGTGGCGTGCCCCGGACAACACCCGCCTGGTCTTCGATCTGTCCGGCCCGGTGCAGCACAGCGTATTCACCCTGGCAGCGCCCGATCGCATCGTTATCGATGTTACCGGGGCCAAGTTGGCCACCAGTCTCGATCAGCTTTCACTTGCCAATACCCCGATTACTGGCGTGCGCTCGGCTCAGCGCAGCGCAGAAGAGCTGCGCGTGGTCATCGACCTGTCGGCGCCGGTTTCGCCGAAGAGCTTCACCCTGGCGCCGAACCAGCAGTATGGCCATCGTCTGGTGGTCGATCTGTTCGATCAGGGCAGTGCGCCGCCCGCTACCCAGACGCCCAGCGTTGCCGCCAGCGCGCCGCCCGTGCCCGTCACCCCCACTCAGCCGCCGCCCAAGCTCACGCCCGTGCCCAATGGCAAGCGTGACATCGTGGTTGCCATCGATGCCGGTCACGGTGGTGAGGACCCGGGAGCGCTATCGCCGGTCAAGGGGCAATACGAAAAGAACGTGACCCTGGCCATCGCCAGAGAACTGCAGCGGCAGATCAATGCCGAGAAGGGCTTCCGTGGCGAGCTGGTGCGTACCGGCGACTATTTCATTCCGCTGCGCAAACGCACCGAGATCGCGCGCAAGAAAGGCGCCGATCTGTTCGTCTCGATCCATGCCGATGCGGCGCCACGCTCTTCGGCGTTCGGCGCCTCGGTCTATGCCCTGTCGGAACGCGGAGCGACCTCCGAGACCGCTCGCTGGTTGGCCGACGCCGAGAACCAGTCGGACCTGATCGGCGGTGCCGGCAACGTCAGCCTCGACGACAAGGACAAGATGCTGGCCGGTGTGCTGCTGGATCTGTCGATGACGGCATCGCTGTCTTCCAGTCTCAACGTGGGGCAGAAGGTGCTGTCGAACATGGGCAACATCACCCCGTTGCACAAGCGCCGCGTCGAACAGGCGGGCTTCATGGTGCTCAAATCTCCGGATATCCCATCGATCCTGGTGGAAACCGGCTTCATCTCCAATCCCAACGAGGCGAAGAAACTGCACACTGCCAGCCATCAGCAGGCGCTGGCACGCTCGATCACCACCGGGGTCAAGCAGTTCTTCCACGAGAATCCACCGCCCGGCACCTATGTCGCCTGGCTGCGTGACGAGGGCAAGATCGCCGCCGGCCCGCGCGAGCACGTGGTGGCGCGTGGCGAAAGCCTGGCGCTGATCGCCCAGCGTTACCAGATCAGCCTGGCTGCCCTGCGCAGCGCCAACAAGCTTAATGGCGACGTGATCAAGGTCGGCCAGACATTGCAGATACCGGCCACGTCCTTGGCGGCCCAGTAGTGAGTGTCATGTCCCGTATTCATCTGCTCAGCCCGCGCCTGGCCAACCAGATCGCCGCGGGCGAGGTGGTCGAGCGCCCGGCCTCGGTAGCCAAGGAACTGCTGGAAAACAGCCTGGACTCGGGTGCGCGGCGCATCGATGTCGAGGTCGAACAGGGCGGCGTCAAGCTGCTGAAGGTGCGCGACGATGGTTCCGGCATCGCCGCCGATGACCTGCCGCTGGCTCTGGCGCGCCATGCCACCAGCAAGATTCGCGAGCTGGAAGACCTCGAAGCCGTGCTCAGCATGGGCTTTCGCGGCGAGGCGCTGGCGTCGATCAGCTCGGTATCGCGCCTGACGCTGACCTCGCGTACGGCCGATGCCGAGCAGGCCTGGCAGGTGGAAACCGAAGGGCGCGACATGGAGCCGCGCGTACAACCTGCCGCGCATCCCGTGGGCACCTCGGTGGAAGTGCGTGACCTGTTCTTCAATACCCCGGCGCGGCGCAAGTTCCTGCGCGCCGAGAAAACCGAGTTCGATCACCTGCAGGAAGTGATCAAGCGTCTGGCGCTGGCGCGTTTCGATGTCGGCTTCCACTTGCGCCACAACGGCAAGACGGTGCTCAGCCTGCACGAGGCGGGTGACGAGATCGGTCGTGCGCGTCGCGTTGCCTCGGTTTGCGGCCCGGCGTTCCTGGAGCAGGCGCTGCCGATCGAGATCGAGCGCGGCGGTCTGCGCCTATGGGGCTGGGTCGGCTTGCCCACCTTCTCGCGCAGCCAGGCGGACCTGCAGTACTTCTATGTCAACGGCCGCATGGTCCGCGACAAGCTGGTTGCCCATGCGGTGCGTCAGGCCTATCGCGACGTGTTGTTCAACGGCCGTCACCCGACCTTCGTGCTGTTCCTGGAGATCGATCCGGCGACGGTGGACGTCAACGTCCACCCGACCAAGCACGAAGTGCGCTTCCGTGACAGCCGCATGGTCCATGACTTCCTCTACGGTACGCTGCATCGTGCGCTGGCCGATGTGCGCCCGGAAGATCAGGTCGCGGCGCCGGCTGCCGTGTCGCCGATGATTCGTCCGACCGGTCTGGTCGCAGGCGAGTTCGGCCCGCAGGGCGAAATGGGCCTGGCCGCCAGCGTGCTCGAAACCTCCGTGGCCAGTCCGCAGCCCGCCTGGCGTGGCGCCGGTGCCGGTTATCAGCAGCCGGTCAGCAATCCCGGCGTGCCGGCTGCCGAAGCGCAGGCCGCCTATCGCGAGTACTTCGCGCCGCTGCCGACTGCTCAGATTCAGTCCATGCCGCAGGAGCAGGGCGATATTCCGCCGCTCGGATACGCCGTGGCGCAGCTCAAGGGGGTCTACATCCTCGCCGAGAACGCCCAGGGTATGGTGGTCGTGGACATGCATGCGGCCCATGAGCGCATCACTTACGAGCGTCTCAAGCAGGCCATGGCCAGCGAGGGCTTGCGCGGTCAGCCGTTGCTGGTACCGGAGTCCATCGCCCTGAGCCAGCGCGAGGCGGATTGCGCCGAAGAACACGCTGAATGGTTCCAGCGCCTGGGCTTCGAGCTGCAGCGTCTGGGCGAAGAAACCGTGGCGATCCGTCAGATTCCGGCGCTGCTGAAACAGGCCGAGGCCACCCAACTGGTGCGCGACGTGTTGGCCGATCTGCTGGAGTACGGCACCAGTGATCGTATCCAGGCGCACCTCAACGAGCTGCTGGCGACCATGGCCTGTCATGGCGCGGTACGCGCCAACCGGCGCCTGACCATTCCCGAGATGAACGCCCTGCTGCGTGATATGGAACAGACCGAGCGCAGCGGTCAGTGCAACCATGGTCGTCCGACCTGGACGCAACTGAGCATGGATCAGCTCGACAAGCTGTTCATGCGCGGCCAGTAATTGATTGAAGCCCCGAGTCAGGGGCTCCCCGTTTCCGTGTTTCGAGTCGTGCCCATGTCTTCGCTTCCTCCTGCAATCTTCCTGATGGGGCCGACCGCCGCCGGCAAGACCGATCTGGCCCTGGAGCTGGCGCGCGTATTGCCGTGCGATCTGATCAGCGTCGATTCGGCCTTGATCTATCGCGGTATGGATATCGGCACGGCCAAGCCCGGGCGCGCCGTTCTCGACGAGTTTCCCCACGCGCTGATCGACATCCGTGACCCGGCCGAAAGCTACTCGGCAGCGGAATTTCGCGCCGATGCCCTGGCGGCCATGGCCGAGAGTACGGCGCGTGGCCGTATTCCGCTGCTGGTGGGCGGCACCATGCTGTATTACAAGGCGCTGCTGGAAGGGTTGGCCGATATGCCTAGCGCCGACCCGGCAGTACGCGCCGAACTGGAAGCGCGTGCGCTGGCCGAAGGTTGGGAGGCCCTGCATCGCGAGCTGGCTGCGGTCGATCCGGAGTCCGCGGCGCGCATCCATCCCAACGACCCGCAGCGTCTGACCCGGGCTCTGGAGGTCTATCGCGTGAGTGGCCTGAGCATGACCGAGCATCGGCGGCGCCAGGCTGCAGGAAATCCCGATACGGGCACATCGGGCAGTGGGCAATTACCCTATACTGTTGCCCAGCTTGCTATCGCACCAGCGCAGCGTCAGGTTTTGCATGACCGCATCGCTCAACGATTTCGGGCGATGTTGGAACAGGGTTTCGTGGAAGAGGTCGAAGCCCTGCGTAGCCGAAGTGACTTGCACGCGGGATTGCCGTCTATACGGGCGGTGGGTTATCGCCAGGTGTGGGAGTACCTCGACGGCGAGCTGTCCCGCGAAGAGATGGTCGAGCGCGGCATCATCGCCACTCGGCAATTGGCCAAGCGGCAGTTCACCTGGCTACGCGGCTGGGACGATTTGCACTGGCTGGATAGCCTGGCCTGCGACAATCTGTCTCGCGCCTTGAAATACCTGGCAAGCGTCTCCATATTGAAATGAGACCTTGCCGCTGGCCGTCTATCCTTGGGGTGGGCGGCCTGAAGCCATTGTTTACCTACTAAAAATTATTGAAATTGATCCTCTAAAGGAGTGCGGCACATGTCAAAAGGGCATTCGCTACAAGACCCTTACCTGAATACCCTGCGTAAGGAACGCGTCCCTGTTTCCATCTATCTGGTCAACGGCATCAAGCTGCAGGGCCAGATCGAGTCCTTCGACCAGTTCGTCATCCTGCTGAAGAACAC
>JAEYXX010000017.1 GCA_023431055.1 Pseudomonadota bacterium | reverse complement strand
TTCTTCAACCAGATGACCACCATGCACGGCCTGATCATGGTCTTCGGCGCGGTGATGCCGGCCTTCGTCGGCCTGGCCAACTGGATGATCCCGCTGATGATCGGCGCGCCGGACATGGCCCTGCCGCGGATGAACAACTTCAGCTTCTGGCTGCTGCCGGCGGCCTTCGGCCTGCTGGTCTCGACGCTGTTCATGGAAGGTGGCGGGCCGAACTTCGGCTGGACCTTCTACGCGCCGCTGTCGACGACCTACGGGCCGGAGAGCACCACCTTCTTCATCTTCGCCATTCACCTGATGGGCATCAGTTCGATCATGGGGGCGATCAACGTGGTCGCCACCATCCTCAACCTGCGCGCCCCCGGCATGACCCTGATGAAGATGCCGCTGTTCGTCTGGACCTGGCTGATCACCGCCTTCCTGCTGATCGCGGTGATGCCGGTACTGGCCGGCTGCGTGACCATGATGCTGATGGACATCCACTTCGGAACCAGCTTCTTCAACGCTGCCGGCGGTGGTGATCCGGTGCTGTTCCAGCACGTGTTCTGGTTCTTCGGCCACCCCGAGGTGTACATCATGATCCTGCCCGCCTTCGGCGCGGTCAGCTCGATCATCCCGGCCTTCGCGCGCAAGCCGCTGTTCGGCTACACCTCGATGGTCTATGCAACCGGCGCCATCGCCTTCCTCTCGTTCATCGTCTGGGCGCACCACATGTTCACCGTCGGCATCCCGCTGACCGGCGAGCTGTTCTTCATGTACGCCACCATGCTGATCGCCGTACCCACCGGGGTGAAGGTGTTCAACTGGGCCAGCACCATGTGGCAGGGCTCGATGACCTTCGAGGCGCCGATGCTCTTCTCGGTGGCCTTCGTCATCCTCTTCACCATTGGTGGTTTCTCCGGGTTGATGCTGGCCATCGCGCCGTCGGACTTCCAGTATCACGACACCTATTTCGTGGTGGCGCACTTCCACTACGTGCTGGTGCCGGGGGCGATCTTCGGCATCTTCGCTTCGGCCTATTACTGGCTGCCGAAGTGGACTGGCCACATGTACGACGAAACCCTGGCCAAACTGCATTTCTGGATGAGCTTCATCGGCATGAACCTGGCGTTCTTCCCGATGCACTTCGTCGGCCTGGCCGGTATGCCGCGGCGTATCCCCGACTACAACATGATGTTCGCCAACTTCAACATGGTTTCCAGTATCGGCGCCTTCATGTTCGGGGCTACCCAGCTGCTGTTCCTGTTCATCGTCATCAAGTGCATCCGTGGCGGCAAGCCGGCCCCGGCCAAGCCCTGGGACGGTGCGGAAGGTCTGGAGTGGACGGTGCCGTCACCGGCGCCCTATCACACCTTCAGCACGCCGCCGGAAGTGAAGTAGGAGGTCTGCCGTGAGCGAGGTCATCGCGACTCGTCGCCTGGTTACCCGTCTGTTGCTCGTGGTGGTGGTGATGTTCTGCTTCGGCATCTTCGTCCTGCCACCGTTTTACGATGCCATGTGCCGGGTGTTCGGCATCAACGGCAAGACGGCCGGGGCCTATCAGGGTGAGCAATTGGTGGACGAGCAGCGCCAGGTGCGCGTGCAGTTTCTCGCCACCAATTCGGCCGGGATGATCTGGGAGTTCGGCCCGCAAGCGGACGAAATGGTGGTTCACCCGGGCGAAGTACGCGACATGTTGTTCGTCGCCTACAACCCCAGCGACCAGCCGATGATGGCGCAGGCCGTCCCCAGCGTATCGCCATCGCGGGCGGCGGCCTTCTTTCACAAGACCGAGTGCTTCTGTTTCACCCAGCAGGTGCTGCAGCCAGGCGAACGCATCGAGATGCCGGTGCGCTTCATCGTCGACCGTGACCTGCCACAGGACGTGAAGCACCTGACGCTGGGCTACACCCTGTTCGATATCACCGAACGCAAACCGCCAGTGGCACAGGCGACCCTTGCGCGGGCGACTCCATAAGGAGAACAACAATGTCGAGTCACGAAACGCACGAGAACTATTACGTACCGGCACAAAGCAAATGGCCCATCGTCGCCAGCATTGGCCTGCTGGTTACCTTCTACGGTGTCGGCACCTGGTTCAACGATCTGTCGGCGGGGCGCGATGGCTCCAACGGTCCGCTGATCTTCTTCGTTGGTGGGTTGATCCTGGCCTGGATGCTGTTCGGCTGGTTCGGCAACGTCATCAAGGAAAGCCGTGCCGGTCTCTACAGCGCGCAGATGGATCGCTCCTTTCGTTGGGGCATGAGCTGGTTCATTTTTTCCGAGGTGATGTTCTTCGCCGCCTTCTTCGGTGCCCTGTTCTACATCCGCATGTGGGCCGGTCCCTGGCTCGGCGGCGAGGGTGACAAGGGCGTCGCCAACATGCTCTGGGAAGGCTTCGAATACAGCTGGCCGATGTTGCAGAATCCCGATTCCAAGCTGTTCCCGCCACCGAGCGGGGTGATCGACCCCTGGCATCTGCCGCTGGTCAACACCATCTTGCTGGTGTCCTCCAGCTTCACCATCACCTTCGCCCACCATGCCCTGAAGAAGAATCACCGTGGCCCGCTCAAGGCCTGGCTGGCCGCGACCATCGTGCTGGCCCTGGCGTTCCTGTTCTTTCAGGTCGAGGAGTACATCGAGGCCTACACCGAGCTCGGGCTGACCCTGGGCTCAGGTATCTACGGCGCGACCTTCTTCATGCTCACTGGCTTCCACGGTGCGCACGTGACGCTCGGTACGTTGATTCTGGTGGTGATGCTGGTACGCATCATGCGCGGGCACTTTGATCCCGATCAGCATTTCGGTTTCGAAGCGGCCGCCTGGTATTGGCACTTCGTCGACGTGGTCTGGCTCGGCCTGTTCATCTTCGTCTATGTGCTTTAGCGGCTGCCGCTTGTGGCCTACCAGGTGACGTGAGAGACCAGTTGCCCTGAGTAGAAGCCCCAGGCGATCAGGGCAACGGTAATGGCGGTCAGGCCGACACGGACAGTCAGAGCGCCTACCACGCGGGAACCATGGCCTTCGTCCTTGACCAGGAAGAACAGGCCGCTGAACAGGCTGGCGAGAGTGGCCAGCAGCATGAGGATGATCGCGGCCTTGAGCATGCGAGACTCCGGGGGATTGAAGTGATGCAATGCAGTATAGCCAGCAACCCCGATCGTAACGGCAGGGCGCAATGAGCGCCTTCCGTCCTGGTTGGCTACCCAGCCTGCTGGTCGCCCTGCTGTTGCCGGGCCTGGTCTGGCTGGGCTTCTGGCAGCTGCAGCGTGGCGATGAGAAGCGCCAGCTGCTGGCCAGCTTCGAGGTGCGGCGTCAGGCCGAGCCGATCAGTCTCGAAAAGCTCGAACCCATGCGTGATCCGGCTTACCGCCGCGTACAGCTGCGCGGGCACTTCGACGCCGAGCACAGTCTGTTGCTCGATAGCCGCGTCCGCGATGGCTATGCCGGCGTCGAGTTGCTGCAACCCTTCTATGACCAGTCCAGCGGCCTCTGGGTACTGCTCAACCGCGGTTGGCTGCCCTGGCCGGACCGACGCACAACGCCGCAATTCGATACCCCCGATGGCGTGCTGCAACTCACGGCCTGGATCTACGTCGCACCTTCCGGCGGGTTGAATCTGCGCTCCGGTGCAGCGACCGATGGCTGGCCGCGGCTGATCACTCAGGTCGAGGCGGAAAATCTCTGGCAGCAACTGGGCCGTGGTGGCCTGCCGTTCGAAGCGCGGCTGGAGGATGGTCCGGCCAGCTATCGGGTCGACTGGCCGGTGGTGGCCATGAGCCCGAGCAAGCATCTGGGCTATGCGGTGCAGTGGTTCGCCTTGGCGGCCGCGCTGCTGGGCCTGTTCATCTATCTCGGAATTCACAATGCACGGGAGAGCCGTCATGAACCCAGCCATCGCCATGCCTGAGTCTCCGCGCAAGGGCCGTGGGCGCCTGCAGTTGCTGCTGATCCTGGCCATTGCCATCGGGCCGATGTTCCTCGCCAGTGCCATGTATCAGTGGCGCTTCTGGGTGCCGGAAACGCGCAGCTATCACGGTGTGCTGATCGGTGACGGCCGCACCCTGGCCGACCTCGGCGTACAGGGTGAAGTCGAGCCGCGCTGGCAGATTCTGGTGACGGCACCTGGAGCCTGCGAGGCCGACTGCCAGCAGCTGGTCTACCTGGCGCGGCAGATCCAGATCGGCCTCAACCGCGAGACGTCCCGTGCCAGCCATGGTCTGGCGCTGGCCGAGCCGCTGCCGGCCGACTACGACGCCACGCTCAAGCGCGAGTACCCGCAGCTTGGGCGCTATCAGCTGGATCTGCAGGCCTACGACAAGGCCGCCGAGGCGGTGCCCGGTGCGCAGCTGTGGCTGGTCGACCCGCACGGCAATCTGGTGCTGCGCTATCCGGCCGGCAGCAACGGCAAGGCGATTCTCGATGATCTGCGTTACCTGCTGAAAATTTCCCTGATCGGCTGACGCTTCGTCCTGTCCATATCGACAGCGCGCCAAGCCCCGTGCCCAAGGAGTCGACATGCACAAACCCGGTTATCGCCTAGCGTTGTTCGCGACCCTCCTGACCGTGGTGGTGGTGCTGTTAGGTGCCTACACCCGCCTGACCCATGCGGGCCTCGGTTGCCCGGATTGGCCGGGCTGTTACGGCTTTCTCGGCGTGCCGATGAGCGAGCACAAGCAGGCCATCGCCGAGGCGCGCTTCCCCGAGGCACCGGTGGAAGTCGCCAAGGGCTGGTACGAGATGATCCACCGCTACTTCGCAGGTGCGCTCGGGTTGGTGATCCTGATCATCGCCATCCAGGCCGTGCGCCGTCGTGAGGAGCCCACGCAACCCGTCAAACTGCCGCTGGCGATCCTGGCGCTGGTGATCCTGCAGGGCGCCTTCGGCATGTGGACGGTCACCCTCCAGCTGTGGCCGCAGGTGGTCACCGCCCACCTGCTCGGCGGCTTCGCCACTCTCAGCCTGCTGACCTTGCTCACCTTGCGTCTGTCCGGGCGCTTCGCCCCGCTGCAATTGCCGGGGCGCCTGCGTGCCCTGGCGGCGGCATGCCTGCTGCTGGTGATCGGGCAGATCGCCCTTGGCGGCTGGGTCAGTTCCAACTACGCCGCGGTCGCCTGCGTCGACCTGCCCACCTGCCATGGTGAATGGTGGCCGGCGATGGACTTCGGCAAGGGCTTTCACCTGACCCAGCATATCGGCCCCAACTACCTGGGCGGGCAGCTCGACAGCGACGCGCGCACCGCCATTCACATGAGCCATCGCATCGGTGCGCTGCTGGTCACGCTGGCGCTGCTGGTCCTGGCCTGGCGACTGCACACGGCCGGGCTGCCGCGCCTGGCCGGGTTGCTGCTGCTGGCGTTGGCCGTGCAGGTCGGCCTGGGCATCAGCAACGTGGTCTTCCACCTGCCGCTGCTGGTGGCAGTGGCGCACAACGCAGGCGGCGCCGCTCTGCTACTGACCATGGTGCTGATCAACTATCGCCTGCGGGCACCCTCTGCGGCAGCTCGTGCGACATCCGATGTAGCGGAAAGGCGCACGACTCTGATTTCCAACGGTCTGGTTCAAGGCCGGTAAATAACGAATCAAGGAGAAATGCCATGGCGACGATGCTGAGCACTCACTCCGAGCGTGCCACCTGGCGCGATTATCTGGAGCTGACCAAGCCGCGGGTGGTGATGCTGATGCTGATCACCTCGCTGGTCGGCATGTTCCTCGCCACCCGTGCGGGCGTGCCCTGGACCGTGCTGTTGTTCGGCAACCTCGGTATCGGCCTGTGTGCTGGTGCGGCGGCGGCGGTCAACCATGTGGTGGATCGGCGCATCGACTCGATCATGGCGCGCACGCACAAGCGGCCAGTCACGGCTGGACGCGTTTCGCCGGTGGCTGCGCTGACTTTCGCCCTGGCTCTGGCCATCGCCGGCATGAGCCTGCTGATGGTGTTCACCAACGAACTGGCCGCCTGGCTGACCCTGGCCTCGTTGCTCGGTTATGCGGTGATCTACACCGGCTTTCTCAAGCGCGCGACGCCGCAGAACATTGTGATCGGCGGCCTGGCTGGTGCTGCACCGCCGTTGCTGGGCTGGGTTGCCGTCACCGGCCACCTGAGTGCCGAGCCGCTGCTGCTGGTGCTGATCATCTTCGCCTGGACGCCGCCGCACTTCTGGGCGCTGGCCATTCATCGCAAGGCCGAATACGCCAAGGCCGACATCCCCATGCTGCCGGTGACCCACGGCGAACACTACACCAAGGTGCATATCCTGCTCTACACCCTGGTGATGTTCGCGGTGACCCTGCTGCCCTACGCCATCCATATGAGCGGGCCGCTGTACCTTGCCTGCGCCTTGCTGCTGGGCGGGCGCTTCCTGCATTGGGCCTGGGTGCTGTACCGTGACAGCAAACCGCACGCGGCGATCAACACCTTCAAGTACAGTATCTGGTACCTGTTCCTGCTGTTTATCGCGCTACTCGCGGACCATTACCTGCTGCTGAATATCTAAGGCTCTTCATGACGCGTACCCACACAACGGTTTTCGTTCTCGTCGCCATCGTGGCCCTGGTGCTGGGCCTAACCGTCAACAAGGTGCTCAGCAGCAAGAGCCAGGGCGATCCGGCGGCGCTGCTCGACGCGGGCATCGTCCTGCTGCCGCAGAACCGCAGCCTGCCGGCGCTGACCCTGGTGGATCAGGACGGCAAGGAGGTCGCGGTCGATCAGCTCAAGGGCGACTGGAAGCTGCTGTTCTTCGGCTACACCTACTGCCCGGACATCTGCCCGGCGACTCTCGCCCAGCTGCGCCAATTGCAGACACAGCTACCCGAAGAAACCCGCGCGCGACTCGAGGTTGTAATGGTCAGCGTTGATCCGCATCGTGATACACCGGAGCAATTGAGCAAGTACCTGGGCTTCTTCAATGCGGGCTTCAAGGGCCTGACGGGCGAAGAGGAAACCCTGCAGAAGTTCGCCAATTCGGTGAGCATTCCCTACATCCCGGCTGACACCAGCAAGGAGAACTACACTGTCGATCACAGCGGCAACCTGGTGATCATCGGCCCGGATGGCACCCAGCGCGGTTTCATCCGTGCGCCGATCAACAACGCCAAGCTGGCGGCGCAACTGCCGGGGCTGGTTTCCGGTAGCTAACGGCACGCCCGTGTTTGCGTAGGGTGGATGACGCTCTTTTCATCCACCGCAGTGCGCGCCATGGTGGATCGATGAAGCGTGATCCACCCTACAAGGCGAATGGTAGCGGCAGATCGACCTGCTGACGCTGCGCCAGGCGGCGTTGGAATTCGGCGGGGTCGTGGATCAGCACTTCCTGCCCGGCGAAGGATTCGGCGGCGATCAGGCGTGACAGCCAGAAGCGCACGCAGGCCACGCGCAGCATGGCCGGCCACAGCTCGGCTTCGGCAGCGCTGAATGGGCGTAGAGCCGCATAGGCCCCCAGCAGAGCGCGGGCGCGAGTGCCGTCGAGGCTGCCGTCTTCGTGCGAGCACCAGTCGTTCAGGGTAATCGCCAGGTCGTAGAGCATCGGCCCGGAGCAGGCATTGTAGAAATCGATCACCCCGGCCAGATGGTTGCCGTCGAATAGCGCGTTGTCGCGGAACAGGTCGGCATGCAGGTTGGCTCTTGGCAGAGCGAGGATGCGCGGCTTCAGCTCGGCGATCTCGGCCAGTGCATCACGCAGCAGCGGCAAAGCCTGCTCGTCGAGCTTCAGTGCCTGACTCGGACCTTCGGCGAGCATCCAGTCCAGGCCGCGGTCGCTGCGCCGTTCGATCGGCGCATCACGCGTGGCGAGGTGAATGCGCGCCAGCAGGCTACCCACTTCCTGACAGTGATGGGCGTTGGCCTCGCGCACATGCTTGCCGGACAGCCGTGGCTGCAACAGCGCCGGTTTCTCCGCCAGGCTGCGCAGTGCCTCGCCATCCTGCGTGCGCAGGGCGTAGGGCACCGGCAGGCCGGCATCGTGGAGTACGTCGAGCAGTTCGATGAAGAACGGCAGGTCGGCCACCGGGCCGCGCTCCACCAGGGTCAGAACGTACTCGCCCTGCTCCAGGCTGACGAAGAAGTTGCTGTTTTCGCTGCCTGCAGCAATACCCTGGAAATCGCGCAACCGACCAAGCCCGTAGGGCGCCAGGAAGACTTCGAGCTCATGACGCTCCAGGGGGGTGAATACCGACATATCAGACCTTAATCGCTTACCAGCTAAAGATTTCCCACGATGGGATCAGCATGTCCGGATCGTCCGAACGTACGAAGTTGCCGTCGCTGCCATCGGCGCGAACGAGAAA
>JAEYXX010000182.1 GCA_023431055.1 Pseudomonadota bacterium | reverse complement strand
CCTCGGCTCCAACGGCTGCGGCAAGTCCACCACCATGAAGATGCTTACCGGGCTGCTGCCGGCCAGCGAGGGCGAGGCCTTCCTGTTCGGCCAGCCGGTCGATCCCCACGACCTGCAGACCCGCCGGCGGGTCGGCTACATGTCGCAGGCCTTCTCGCTGTACCGTGAACTCACCGTCGAGCAGAACCTCGACCTGCATGCCCGGCTGTTCCAGATGCCGGAAGAGCGCATCGCGCCACGCATCGCCGAGCTGGCCGAACGCTTCGACCTGCAACCGGTCATGGACCAGTTGCCGGACCGCCTGCCGCTCGGCCTGCGCCAGCGCCTGTCGCTGGCCGTGGCGGTGATCCACGAGCCGGAGCTGCTGATCCTCGACGAGCCAACCTCCGGGGTCGACCCGGTGGCCCGCGACGGCTTCTGGCAGCTGATGATCGACCTGTCGCGGCGCGATGGCGTGACCATCTTCATCTCCACCCATTTCATGAACGAGGCGCAGCGCTGCGATCGCATCTCGCTGATGCACGCCGGCAAGGTACTCGACAGCGACACGCCGCAAGGCCTGATGGAAAAACGCGGGCTGGATAGCCTCGAAGCCACCTTCATCGCCTACCTGCAGGAGGCGGTTGGCCAACAGCCCGCCAGCGAGGCGCCGCCGCTTGAACAGGCACCACCACCGCAGCGCCAGCTATTCAGTTTGCGCCGCCTGCTCAGCTACGCCCGGCGCGAAGCGCTGGAACTGCGCCGCGACCCGATTCGTGGCGGCATGGCACTGCTCGGCACGGTGCTGCTGCTGTTCATCATCGGCTACGGCATCAGCCTCGACGTGGAGGATCTAAGCTTCGCCGTGCTGGATCGCGACCAGACCACCACCAGCCAGGAATACCACCTGAACCTGTCCGGCTCGCGCTACTTCCTGGAGAAGGCGCCGCTGCACGACTACGACGAACTGGAACGGCGCCTGCGCAATGGCGACATCAGTCTTGCCGTGGAGATTCCGCCGAACTTCGGCCGTGACCTCAAGCACGGCGACAACCCGCAGATCGGCATGTGGATCGACGGCGCCATGCCGACCCGCGCCGAAACCATCAAGGGCTACGTTACCGGCCTGCATCAGCACTACCTGGCGGAACTGGCGCGCCGCTCACCCCAGCCACAAGCCGCCAGCGCCGCCGAACTGGAAGTGCGCTACCGCTACAACCCGGACGTGGAAAGCCTCAAGGCCATGGTGCCGGCGGTGATTCCGCTGCTACTGATGCTCATCCCGGCGATGCTCACGGCGCTGGGCGTAGTGCGCGAGAAGGAGCTGGGCTCGATCATCAACCTCTACGTCACGCCGGTCACCCGCCTGGAGTTCCTGCTCGGCAAGCAGCTGCCCTACATCGCCCTGGGCCTGTTCAACTTCGTCCTGCTGGTGCTGCTGGCGGTCACCGTGTTCGACGTGCCGCTCAAGGGCAACCCGCTGACCCTGCTGGCCGGCGCCCTGCTCTACCTGGCCTGCGCCACCGGCCTCGGTCTGCTCATGTCGACCTTCACCAAGAGTCAGATCGCCGCCGTGTTCGGCACGGCCATCGTCACCCTGCTGCCGGCCATCCAGTTTTCCGGGCTGATCTATCCGGTGGCCTCGCTGGAAGGCGCAGGCGCAGTGATTGGCCAGCTCTACCCGACTTCGCAGTTTCTGGTGATCAGCCGTGGCATCTTCTCCAAGGCGCTGGAACTGCAGGACCTGGCCGGCCACTTCTTCGCCCTGGCGCTGACCATCCCGCTGCTGACGCTGCTCAGCGCCAGCCTGCTGCGCAAACAGGAGGTCTGATGGAACGCCTGGCCAATATCCTGCACCTCGGCATCAAGGAACTGCGCAGCCTGCAGCATGACCTGGCACTGGTGCTGCTGATCCTCTGGGCCTTCAGCATGGGCATCTACTCGGCCGCCACCAGCATGCCGGAAAGCCTGCACAACGCTGCCATCGCCGTGGTCGACGAAGACCAGTCGCAGCTCTCCGAACGGCTGATCCAGGCCTTTCAGGAACCCTATTTCCGTACCCCGGAACGCATCGACCTGAGCGAGATGGATCGCGGCATGGATGCCGGGCGCTACACCTTCACCCTGAACATTCCGCCGAATTTCCAGCGTGACGTGCTCGCCGGTCGCAGTCCGGCGATCCAGCTCAACGTCGATGCGACGCAGGTGAGCATGGCCTTCACTGGCGCGGGCTACATCCAGAACATCGGCGCCAGCGAAGTGGCCGAGTTCGTCCGCCGTTATCGCGGCGACCTGCAGCAGCCGGCCGAACTGGTGCTGCGCGTGCAGTTCAACCCCAACCTGACGCGCGCCTGGTTCGGCTCGGTGATGGAGGTGATCAACCAGATCACCATGCTGTCGATCATCCTTACCGGGGCAGCGCTGATCCGCGAACGCGAGCATGGCACCATCGAGCACCTGCTGGTGATGCCGGTGACGCCGCTGGAAATCATGCTGGCCAAGGTCTGGTCGATGGGGTTGGTGGTGCTGACGGCTGCAGCCCTGTCATTGCTGCTGGTGGTGCAGGGCTGGCTGCAGGTGCCGATCGAAGGCTCCATCGCGCTGTTTTTGGCCGGCGCGGCGCTGCACCTGTTCGCCACCACCTCGATGGGCATCTTCTTCGGCACGGTAGCGCGCTCGATGCCGCAGTTGGGCCTGCTGATCATCCTGGTGCTGCTGCCGCTGCAGATCCTCTCCGGCGGCACCACGCCACGCGAGAGCATGCCCGAACTGGTGCAACAGATCATGCTGGCGGCGCCGACCACTCACTTCGTCGCGCTGGCCCAGGCCATTCTCTATCGCGGTGCGGGGCTGACCATCGTCTGGCCCTACATGCTGGCTATCGCCGGCATCGGCACGCTGTTCTTCGTCGCGGCACTGACGCGTTTTCGCAAGACCCTGGCGCAGATGGCCTGAACAACATGTAGGAGCGGCTTCAGCCGCGAAAATCACGCTGCTGAAGCCGCACCCTTTCACTGAATAATCAGATTGTTGAACAGCAGGTCTTCGACAATCGGCTTGCCCTCTTCGCCATTGATCGCGTCCTGCAC
>JAEYXX010000151.1 GCA_023431055.1 Pseudomonadota bacterium | reverse complement strand
GCCTGGATGCGTCTGTCCAACGGCAATGCCTACCCGCAGTTCGACCGCGCCCGCGATGCCCGCGGCATGGCTCTGAAGCTGCTCGACGTGCCAGGTGAAAAACTCATGAAGAACCCGGCACATGCCGGGGAGCAGGATTTCGTGATGTTCAATCACCCGGCCTTTTTCGTGCGCGACGTGGCCGAGTATCGCAGCAACTTCGCCGCCCAGGCTGACGGCAAGAAGGTCCAGGCGTTCTTTCCCAGCTGGGACCCGCGAACCTGGGAAATACGCCACATGATCATCGCGCTCAAGACCCTGGCGCCTGCACCGCAAAGCCCGGTGGCTACCACCTACAACTCCATCGCTCCGTTCAAGCTCGGTGAGCTGAACATCAAGTACCGTGTGATACCGGCTCCGCAGAACTGCCCACCCTATGAGTTGCCGGAACAGAACACCGATTTGCCCAACTTCCTGCGCAATGCGCTTTACCAGCAACTGTCTCTGGATCGCGCACCGGCGTGCTTCGAACTTCAGGTGCAAAAACAGGACGCGCAGTACTACATGCCCATCGAAGATCCGACAGTGGAATGGAGCGAAAAGATATCGCCCTTTGAAAGCGTCGCACGTATTACCGTGCAGCCTCAGGACTTCGATAGTCGCGAACAAAACCTCTTCTGCGACAATTTGTCCTTCAATCCCTGGCATGCGTTACCCGAGCACCGTCCTATCGGCGGCATCAACCGTTTGCGCAAGTCGGTATACGAAGCGGTGAGTGCCTATCGGCAGCAGCGTAACGCTCAAGCCCCCGCTGCGCCTGAGCTGCGACCGATCGACGCGCAAGCGGGCGCGGAACTTTCGCAGTAGAAAGTTGTAATCGGCGAGACGCCAAAAGTTTTTATTGAGGCACTTCGCACAGCAATAAAACTTTTTTCAGCGATGTGTGACTTATGGGTTCGCTGAGTTCATCAACAGCAATGTAAGGCCAACATGCTGGCCGCAATTAATTGTTGGGATCAACTCGGAGAAACCGAACCCATGAACACACCGCTGCGTTTCAACGAAGCCCTGCTGATTGCCGATCGCGCCTTCCGCCCGTTCCAGTGCGTGGCTTGGGCTCCGCAGGACGGCACCGGCATCGTCAACATCAGCGTCATTGACCGCACCAGCACTCGCCTGCTCGGTCGCCAACTGTCCAGCGCCACCTATACCGACCCGCAACAGCTGGAAGATACGCTGCAGAACTCCCGTGACGAACTGCGCAGCCAGGGTTTCGACCTGGCACCATGGAGCATGCCGGAGTAAGACCTTTTCGGGGCGCCTTGGGCGCCCCGTTGCGCTTGGCCCAGGGAAGCCTGCAGACTGCTGCAATCGCCCACCATTGCGAGCCTAGCGCCATGCTTGAACTGCGCCCCAACTGCGAGAACTGCGACTGCGATCTGCCTGCAGCCAGTTTCGACGCACTGATCTGCTCCTTCGAATGCACCTTCTGCCGCTCCTGCGCAGAGTCGATTCTGGCACTACGCTGCCCGAACTGCGGCGGCGAACTGGTGAAGCGGCCAATCCGGCCGGCGGAAAAGCTCGAACATTTTCCCGCTTCCAGCAAACGCGTACACAAAGCCTGAAATGCACAGGGGCGACCTCTCGGTCGCCCCTTTTCATGTGCGCTGCGCCTGTCAGTAATAGGCGTTTTCGCGATTGCTGTGGTCGGTCACGTCACGCACGCCCTTGAGCTCCGGAATACGCTCGAGCAGAGTTTTCTCGATGCCTTCCTTGAGCGTGTAGTCAGCCTGACCACAACCCTGGCAACCACCACCGAACTGCAGCACGGCGATACCTTCGTCGACCACGTCGACCAGGCTCACCTGGCCGCCGTGGCTGGCCAGACCGGGATTGATCTCGGTCTGCAGGTAGTAGTTGATGCGCTCGTTCAGCGGGCTGTCCTCATTGACCATTGGCACCTTGGCGTTCGGTGCCTTGATGGTCAGCTGGCCGCCCATGCGGTCGGTGGCGTAGTCGACTACGGCGTCTTCCAGGAATGGCTCGCTGATGCCATCGATCCAGGCGGTGAAGCTGGCCAGGCCAACGGCGGTGTCTTCAGGCTTCTGTTCACCCGGTTTGCAGTAGGCGATACAGGTTTCCGCATAAGGCGTACCTGGCTGGGTGATGAAAACGCGGATGCCGATACCCGGGGTGTCCTGCTTGCTCAGCAGCTCGGCCAGGTAATCTTCGGCAGCTTGGGTAATGGTGATGGCACTCATGGCAACTCCTCACGGTCATGCGGCGGATTGTACGCCAAGTGACGACCTGAATATAGTCCTACTAATTTACTCAGGATAACGACTGCAGCCCTTCTCGCCCTGCTCGCTGCCCGACCCAGACTTTGGCATGAACGACAAAACGCTTTTCGATCAACTCGTAACTGCCCCAGGCCGCGACCGCAATCACCGGTATGCAGGCCGCGATCACGACGCCAGGTGAGAGGTCGAGACGGGTCTGCAGGTACCAGCCCAGGGAGAGGACGATCACGTGCAGCAGATAGACCGAATACGAGCAGTCGCCCAGATGGCTCAGTAGCCGGTTGTCCTTGAACCAGGGCTCCATGGCGAGACAGGCGGCGACGATCAACGCGCTCGGCAGGCCCCAATGCAGCAGGCGCATGGAGTTGTCGAAGTGGTAGATGGTCAGCAGCGAAGCCGCGATGACCAGCAGCGGCAGCCACAGACCCTGGCGAATCCAGCCGCGCTTGTAAGCCACACCCAGGAGCATGCCGAAGATGAACTCGTAGACGATGCTGTTGCGATAGAAGTCGCTCATCCATGGCTGGTTTGCCAGCAGGCTGAACGTGGCCAGGGCCAGGACGATGAACAGCAGGCGCAGACGCTCGGTCACGATGAAGGCCAGGGCGAACAGCAGGTAGAAGAACATCTCGTAATTCAGCGTCCAGCCGACGTTGAGCGTTGGATAGAGGCCAAAGCCCCCGGGATTTTCGGCCGGGATGAAGAACAGCGAGAGCAGCAAATGGTGCAGGTCGAACTCCTGCACGGGCATCACCTGATTGGCGAAGGCGATGATCAGTGCCGCGATCAACGAGTACAGCCAATAGGCCGGGACGATGCGCAGCACACGATTGAGCATGAAGCGCCACGGCGTGATGCTCTTGCCCTGGGTAGAGAGATAGATCACCAGCCCGCTGATGACGAAGAAGATGTCGACGCCAACCGCCCCCCTCTCGGCGAACAGCCGACCGACGAAGCTGTCGGCCTGAAAATTGAAGAACACCTGCATGACGTGATGAAACACCACAACCCAGGCCGCCAATGCCCGTAAAGCCTGCACTGAAACCAGCATGAACCCGCCATTCCTCCTTTAGCTGAAGTCGAGACCCGACTGCCTGAATCAGGCAGCCACAGGGTCCGACCGCAACGATGGGAGAAAGGTCGGCAAAAGCCAGGGGAACAACCTGCTAGAGATTCTGGTAGCGATTCATGTCCAGCACCCCGGCCTCCAGCGGTTGGGTTTCGCGGATGTGCTCGGCCAGATCATGGAAATAGCGCCAGAACTCGGGATGGCTGCGGCGTATGCCCCAGCGCTCGACGATACGCTCGAAGGATTTTGCGTCGCGCACGCCTTCCATCTGCTTGACGAAGGCGTCCACCTCCCCGGCTTTGACGTTGAAGAGAAAGTTCGGATAGCTGCTCAGCACCTCGGGGTAGATGGTCAGGGTGTCCAGGCGTGGCTGATAACGCAGCTCCTCACCCAACATGAAGGCCACATTGCTGTGCGCGCGGTTGCGCAACAGGCTGTAGATTTCTCGCGAACCGTCGCTCAGCTCGACTCGCAGCATGGTCGCTTCCGGCAGTTGATCGATCACCCGCAAACCGCCTGCCGGACGACTGGCCAGGCGCGACAGCGCCTGTTCGGCATGTTGCAACTCCTTGGGCAGACCGTCGCGATAACAGTGCGCCCCCGCGCAGCGGTTGATCGGATCGGGACGCGCATTCAGCCTGTCATAGCGCTGCAGCAAGTGTTCGGCGAACTGCTTCTTCGGGTCCTTGCCATTCAGCGCGATAGCGCTCGGCGAACGGTGATCGACCGAGGTGTAGTCCAGCAGCATCTTCAGCTTGCCGCTGTTCTGGTACCAGTCGTCCAGGTAGGCCTCACGCGAACGAGCCGGCAGCAGGCGCAGGAAGTTCACCTCGGCGCCGTTACGGATCAGGTCGAAGTACAGGCGCGTCTGCGCCTGATGCGAGACATTGCCGAACACGTCGAAATTGACCACCAGCTGATAATAGGTGCGCTCCAGCAGCGGATAGTCCAGCCACCAGAGGGTCTGCGGTATCTCACCCAGCAGGCCTTTACGCACCGAGGCACTGTCGTGCTGGCGGAAGATCGACAACAACGCGTTGTCGTTGCCACTCCAGATATGTTCCCAGTCCGCGGGCGGCGCATCGGCGTACGCATTCCTGCGCAGGTTCTCGTAGTCGTTGCGCTTGTTGCGATAGTTGCGCCACAGGCCCAGCAGATCGCCAATGTCGTCGAACTGGCCGGGCATCGCCAGCAGTGGCGTGGCCTCGCGTCGATACTCGGCATCGGTGATGTAGAGGTCATGCTCCGGCGCCTGGAACAGCGCCCAGAAATTGTCGCGAATCACGTCGGTGGCGATCTGCCCACGGCATACCGGGCCGCGAATAAAGGTGCGCACGAAGTATTCGGCGTTATCCAGCATGAACTGATAACGCGCCTGCGCCGGAATCGCGGCGAAGGTTTCGAACGGGTTGGCCCGACGTTGCGCGCCGTAGCCCGGCACCGCGTCCAACGTCCAGTCCTCAGCGAAGAACAGCGCCTTGACCCGCGCCAGCTTGTCTTCGCTCAGCGGATAGGTGATGTGCGTCTTGTGCACGATCACACCCTGGATCGGCCACAGACGGTAGTAGAACTCGGAGCCCGGATCATCGTTCGGACGCCGCGTGGCAATCGGGTCGATGGCTTTGCCGCTGGGGGTACGCGAGCGCACCATCTGGAAGAATTGGCCAGGCTCGCCACCCTCGAAGTGCAGATGCGCCAGGAACAGGTGCTCGTACAGCCAGCGCGAGACCAGATCCTGCCGCGCGCCGGGGGCATTGAGGAAAGTCTCCCACTGCTCCACCTGGCGCAACTCGACCGCGCTGGGCTTGAGCGCCTGTTCGGCGACGGGCGCCCCCTGCGCCAGCCAACGTTCCAGGGTGGCGTACTCGTCATCGTTCAGGCCGGTCACCGCGAACGGCATGCCGCCGTGAGGATTCTTCTGCGCATAGGCGGCGAACTCGCCCGGCAGCGGGCAGCTGTTGCTGCGGGTGATGGCGATGTCGAGGTTGTCAGGGAGCTTGGCGTTGGGCTCGAGCGGCTGGCTGCGCCCAAGCTCGAGCATGCGCTTGATCAGTGCCGCCTGGCCGTTCTCGCCATCGAGTACCGAATGAAAGTCGCGTTTACGCCAGGTCGCCTCGCCCTGCGCATCCAGATACAGGCGCGTGGTCGGCTGTGCCTTGCTGCGCGTGCCGTCGTAGACCAATTGCTTGCTGGCACCCCGCAGCACGCCTTCGCCACTGCCGAGATTGAGCTGGCACGGCGCGTCATAGCAGGTGTGGCATGCCACGCACTTGTGGGTGAGGATGGGCTGGATGTCATCGATGTAGGAAATCGCTTCGGCGCGGGCCAGGCCAGCTGCGAAGGAAAGAAACAACAATGCAGCAGGCTTGAGCATGGCCACGTCCTTGATTGCGATGTCGGCAATTCTAGCGAGACGGCGACGCCAGCAACATGAATGAAATTCATGAAAACTGCCCGAGCGCTCCAGAACCCTGCAGCTTTGCTATCATCGCGCACCTTTGTTCCCGCTTTGCTCAGGTAGTCCTCATGTCCGATCGCAGCGCCCGTCTCCAAGCCCTCCAGCAAGCCCTGAAGGAGCGCATCCTGATCCTCGACGGTGGCATGGGCACCATGATCCAGAGCTACAAGCTGGAAGAGGCCGACTACCGCGGCGAGCGCTTCGCCGACTGGCCGAGCGACGTCAAGGGCAACAACGACCTGCTGCTGCTGACCCAGCCGCAGATCATCGCCGCCATCGAGAAGGCCTACCTGGATGCTGGCGCCGACATCCTGGAAACCAACACCTTCAATGCCACCCGCGTGTCGCAGGCCGACTACGACATGGAGTCGATCGTCTACGAGCTGAACGTGGCCGGCGCTCGTGTCGCCCGCGAAGTCTGTGATGCCAAGACCCTGGAAACCCCGGATCGCCCGCGCTTCGTTGCAGGCGTTCTAGGCCCGACCAGCCGCACCTGCTCGATCTCCCCGGACGTCAACGACCCCGGCTACCGCAACGTCACCTTCGACGAGCTGGTGGAGAACTACACCGAGGCCACCCGTGGCCTGGTCGAGGGCGGTGCCGACCTGATCCTGATCGAGACCATCTTCGATACCTTGAACGCCAAGGCAGCGATCTTCGCCGTGCAGCAGGTGTTCGAGGAAGACGGCGTCGAACTGCCGATCATGATCTCCGGCACCATCACCGACGCCTCCGGCCGTACCCTGTCCGGGCAGACCACCGAGGCGTTCTGGAACTCGGTGCGCCACGCCAAGCCGATTTCCGTGGGTCTGAACTGCGCCCTCGGCGCCAAGGACCTGCGCCCGTACCTGGAAGAGCTGGCCAACAAGGCAGACACCCATGTCTCCGCCCACCCCAACGCCGGCCTGCCCAACGCCTTCGGCGAGTACGACGAGTCGCCCGCCGAGATGGCGGCGGTAGTCGAAGAATTCGCCGCTTCGGGTTTCCTCAACATCATCGGCGGCTGCTGTGGCACTACTCCGGCGCATATCCAGGCCATCGCCGAGGCGGTGGCCAAGTACCAGCCACGGGTGATCCCGGATATTCCCAAGGCCTGTCGCCTGTCGGGCCTGGAGCCCTTCACCATCGACCGCAGTTCGCTGTTCGTCAACGTTGGTGAGCGCACCAATATCACCGGCAGCGCCAAGTTCGCCCGACTGATTCGTGAAGAGAATTACACCGAGGCGCTGGAAGTCGCCCTGCAGCAGGTGGAAGCCGGCGCTCAGGTCATCGACATCAACATGGACGAAGGGATGCTCGACTCCAAGGCAGCCATGGTCAGGTTCCTCAACCTGATCGCCGGCGAGCCGGACATCTCCCGCGTGCCGATCATGATCGACTCCTCCAAGTGGGAGGTGATCGAAGCGGGCCTGAAATGCATCCAGGGCAAGGGCATCGTCAACTCCATCTCCATGAAGGAAGGCGTCGAGCAGTTCAAGCATCACGCCCGCCTGTGCAAACGCTACGGCGCCGCCGTGGTGGTGATGGCTTTCGACGAGGTCGGCCAGGCCGACACCGCCGCGCGCAAGAAGGAAATCTGCCAGCGCAGCTACGACATTCTGGTGAACGAAGTGGGCTTCCCGCCGGAAGACATCATCTTCGACCCGAACATCTTCGCCGTCGCCACCGGCATTGAGGAACACAACAATTACGCAGTGGACTTCATCGAAGCCTGCGCCTATATCCGCGACCAGCTGCCCTACGCGCTGTCCAGTGGCGGCGTGTCCAACGTGTCGTTCTCCTTCCGCGGCAACAACCCGGTGCGTGAGGCGATCCACTCGGTATTCCTCTACTACGCCATCCAGAACGGCCTGACCATGGGCATCGTCAACGCCGGCCAATTGGAAATCTACGACGAGATTCCCAAGGAGCTGCGCGACGCGGTCGAGGACGTGGTACTCAACCGCAACGACGGCGCCACCGAAGCGCTGCTGGCCATCGCCGACAAGTACAAGGGCGACGGCGCCGCCAAGGAAGTCGAGAACGAGGAGTGGCGCTCGCTGCCGGTGGACAAGCGCCTGGAACACGCGCTGGTCAAGGGCATCACCGCGTTCATCGTCGAGGACACCGAGGAATGCCGCCAGCAATGCGCGCGCCCCATCGAGGTCATCGAAGGCCCGCTGATGGCCGGCATGAACGTGGTCGGCGACCTGTTCGGCTCGGGCAAGATGTTCCTGCCCCAGGTGGTCAAGTCCGCTCGCGTAATGAAACAGGCGGTTGCGCACCTGATCCCCTTCATCGAAGCCGAAAAAGGCGACAAGCCCGAGGCCAAGGGCAAGATCCTCATGGCCACGGTCAAGGGCGATGTGCACGACATCGGCAAGAACATCGTCGGCGTGGTGCTGGGCTGTAACGGTTATGACATCGTCGACCTCGGCGTGATGGTACCGGCGGAGAAGATCCTGCAGACCGCGCGTGACGAGAAATGCGACATCATCGGCCTGTCCGGGCTGATCACCCCGTCGCTGGACGAGATGGTCCACGTGGCCAAGGAAATGCAGCGCCAGGGCTTTACCCTGCCGCTGATGATCGGCGGCGCCACCACCTCCAAGGCGCACACCGCGGTGAAGATCGACCCGCAGTACAGCAACGACGCGGTGGTCTACGTCACCGACGCCTCGCGCGCCGTGGGCGTGGCCACCCAGCTGCTGTCCAAAGAACTGAAAGCCGACTTCGTGCAGAAGACCCGCGACGAGTACGTGGTGGTACGCGAACGCACCGCCGCCCGCGCCACCCGCACCGAGCGCTTGAGCTATGCCGATGCCATCGCCAACAAGCCGGCCTTCGACTGGCACGGCTACGTTGCGCCCAAACCAAGCTTCACCGGTGCACAGGTGCTGGACGATATCGACCTCAACGTGCTGGCCGAATACATCGACTGGACGCCCTTCTTCATCTCCTGGGATCTGGCCGGCAAGTACCCGCGCATCCTCACCGACGAGATCGTCGGCGAAGCGGCCACCAGCCTGTTCAACGACGCCCAGGCGATGCTGCGCAAGCTGATCGACGAGAAGCTGATCAAGGCCCGTGCCGTCTTCGGTTTCTGGCCGGCCAATCAGGTTCGTGACGACGATATCGAAGTCTACGGCGACAACGGCGAACAGCTCGCCACCCTGCACCACCTGCGCCAGCAAACCATCAAACCCGACGGCAAGCCGAACCTGTCGCTGGCCGATTTCGTCGCGCCGAAGGACAGCGGCGTGACCGACTATGTAGGCGGCTTCATCACCACCGCCGGCATCGGCGCCGAGGAAGTCGCCAAGGCTTATGAGGCCAAGGGCGACGATTACAACTCGATCATGGTCAAGGCCCTGGCCGACCGCCTGGCCGAGGCCTGCGCCGAGTGGCTGCACGAGCGGGTGCGCAAGGAGTACTGGGGCTACGCAGCGGACGAGCAACTGGACAACGAGGCGCTGATCCGCGAGCAGTACAAGGGCATCCGCCCTGCCCCTGGCTACCCGGCCTGCCCGGATCACACCGAGAAGGCCACGCTGTTCAAGCTGCTCGACCCCGAGGCGGACTACAACAAGGCCGGCCGCAGCGGCGTGTTCCTCACCGAGCACTACGCCATGTTCCCGGCCGCCGCCGTGTCCGGCTGGTACTTCGCCCACCCCGAGGCGCAGTACTTCGCCGTGGGCAAGGTCGACAAGGATCAGATCGAGCGCTACAGCGAGCGCAAGGGTCAGGACATCGCCGTCAGCGAACGCTGGCTGGCGCCGAACCTCGGCTACGACGACTGATGCAAACGAGCCCGCGAAAGCGGGCTCTTTTCATTCGTAGGCAGACGACTCGCGCCGATCATCGAAAAACACGAACTCCCGTACCTGAACGCGCCTCCAACTCATGTCGAGCCAGTTCGGCTCATTCGACGGAGCGATGACATGTACAAGCACAGCCTTGCAGTACTGGCCGTAGCGGCCGTGATGACCGGTTGCTCGACCATCGAGAACCCGGTCGACTACGTGACCTTTCGCAACGAACCTCTGGTCAAGCAGGTCGACCAAGGCATGACCATGGAACAGGTACGCACCCTCGGCGGCCCACCCTCTTCGGAAGTGCGCAATAGCGTCACCGGCGGCACCTGCAACAACTACGTGATGAACGTCGACGGTGTGGAGCAGCCCTATTACGTGGACTTCGACGTCAACGGCCGCGTCGACAGCAAGGGCTTCATGACTTGCGAACAACACCAGGGCAATCAGCGCAAAAGGCTCTGAATGCGGTCGGCCCCGCTGCATGCAGCGGGGCTGATGGGTCTAGAAGATCAGTTTGAACAACCCGATCACCACGATCAGGCCGATGATGAAAATGATACCGGCGGTACCGCCTATGAATTTCAGCATGCTGATGCTCCTTTTTTGGGGGTTCACGAGTTGTGACCCAGGGAGAACGTCAGCGTTTAGCTTTTTTCCATCTGCGACAGCATCGATCAGGCGCCCGGGCGGCGAACGATCTTGATGCTGTATTCCATCTGCGGTTTACGCGTCATGCTCACGGCGCGCCGAGTGACGGTATCCAGGGTGATGTTCCAGAAGCCGCTGGAGGGTACGCGAATCTTTGCCGGGAACTTGATGAAAGCGCCGCCATGGTAACTGTGCCGACCACGGTTCCTGAAGGCGCGAAAGTTGGCATCGTTCATCAGGCGGATGTTGCAGGGTTGCGAACACTGGATGACCACCAGATCGCCCTCTTCCAGATGCTCACGTTGATGGATGAATTTCATCGTTTTCGGACTCGGTGGTGAAACGGGGGCGCAATAGTGCCGCAAGCGGCCCGGCATCGCCAGCGCAGCTGACGACTCGCTTGCAGCCCAGGCTCGGGCTACCTAGGATGCGCGCCCAACACTGCCATTTGCTACTGCCATGAAAGTCGTACTCGACCGCATCCCCACGCTGATCGCCCTGCTGCGCCGTTACCCAGGCCTGGTCGCCCTGTTCGGTTTCTGCTCGGGCGTGGCCAGTTTCCTCCTGGTCGACCGCCCGGCGCATCTGGCCAAGGTGCTCGGCGTGGTATTGCTGGTCAGTTGGGTCTGGCTGATTCTCGAGAACCTGTTGCGCGAACGAATTGCCCGGCGCTTCGGCTTCGAACTGCCATTGCCGCTGCTGCGCTACGGCACGCAGATGATCCACCAGGAAAGTCTGTTCTTCGTCTTGCCGTTCTTCTTCATCACCACCACCTGGAACAGTGGCCAGTTGCTGTTCAGCGGCCTGCTGGCGATCGCCGCACTGGCCTCGATCACCGACCCGATCTATTACCGCTGGCTGGCGCCTCGGCGCTGGCTGCTGTTGATCCTTCACAGCCTGGCGCTGTTCACGGTGCTGCTTACCGCGCTGCCGATCATCTTTCACCTCAGCACACCGCAGAGCTACCGAATCGCCCTGGCGGTTGCCACGGTACTGGCACTACCAAGCCTGCCCGGCTTGATCGGGTTCGCTGGTTGGCGGCGCATTGTGTTGCTGGCTGCCCTGCCTCTGGCGATGGCCAGCGCCGGCTGGATGGCGCGAGTCTGGGTGCCGCCGGCCACGCTGTGGCTGACCGAGGTAGCGATCAGCGATCACTTCGACGGCGAGCAGCGCACGCCAGGCGAGAGCCTGCAGCAGATCAGCCCTGAGCAATTGCTCAATGACGGGCTCTACGCCTACACCTCGATCAATGCTCCACGTGGCCTCAACGAGCGCATCTACCACGTCTGGCAGCACAACGGTCAGGAAGTCGACCGCATTGCGTTGGATATCAACGGCGGGCGCAAGGAGGGCTATCGCGCCTGGACGCACAAACTCAACTTCCCGGCCTCCCCCGAAGGCCGCTGGCAAGTGCGAGTCGTCACCGAAGCCGGGCAGATGATCGGCGTGCTGCGCTTCGACGTGGTCGCTGCCACGGCCAAGTGATAGCATGCGCGCCCCATGCAGCTCACCGAACTCAACCAACGCCTCGCCGACCTTGGCGCCAAACCCCAGCATATCGGGCGCATTACCCGTGCCTGGCTGCAGGGCAAGCCGTTGGATACCGGCACCAAGCATCAGAAAACCGAGAACTTCCTGCCCCTGACGGTACGTGAAGCACTGCCGGCCATAGCCAGCGAGCTGGATGCACTGGCCCGGTTACGCTCCGAACACCCTGGCGCAGATGGCTCGGCACGCCTGCTGGTGGAGCTGGCCGACAAACAGATGGTGGAAAGCGTACTGCTGCCGCGCGATGGCCTGTGCATCTCCAGCCAGGTGGGCTGCGCCGTAG
>JAEYXX010000111.1 GCA_023431055.1 Pseudomonadota bacterium | reverse complement strand
CGGGGCGGGTGGCCAGCAGGTGTTCGAGGGGCAGCGGGCAACCGGCGAGCGAGCCCACCTCCAGTTCGGCGCGGCTGGCGGCGAAGGCCAGTTGGCTTTGGCGGCGTTGTTGTTCGGGTGTCATATCGGGTCCTGTTGGTGAGCACAGCACACCCTACGGGCTGGCGTTGGCATATGCGCTTATCGCCCTTGCACTATCACCACCCGGTCTTTGCCCAGGGTGCGAGCGAAGGCGTAGGGCTGGGTGGACAGCTGCTGGTGGCGGCCGGCGCCGATGGCCGGGTGGCGCGCGCGGAACTGGCCGAGCAGGCGCCAGTGCGCCAGCAGTTCGGCGATGGGCGCCTGCTGCTGGGCGTCCCAGTTCATCGACGAGCGCGTGCCCTGGTGCGGGTCCGAACCCGTGGGCCCGAGCGGGCGCGCGCTTTCGTCGCCGTAGTAGATCTGCACCGCGCCGGGTGCCAGCAGCAGGGCTCCGGCCAGGCCGCGCTGGCGCGCCAGTTGATGGCTCTGGTCGGCGAAGAACAGCGAGGTGTCGTGGGACGAGGCGTAGCTCATGAAGTTGTGCCGCGCGTCGTTGGCCAGCAGCTCGGCGTAGTCGCGGTAGCCGTCCTCGATCTGGCGCAGGCACTCGCTGCCCCTGGCGGCCAGCTCGCCCTGGAAGTCGAAGTTGATCAGCGCGTCGAAGCCGTGGTCCTGGTAAACGCTGGCCTGCGGGCCGTGGCCGAACACCTCGCCGACCATCCAGAACGGGCTGCCGCTCATGGGATCATCGGGGTTGGCCGCCGACCACTCGGCGCGCGCCTTGTCGGCTGCCTGGCGCAGCGCCGCCCAGCTCTCCAGTTCGACGTGCTTGACGGTATCGGCACGAAAGCCGTCGACGCCGAATTCGCGCACCCAGAAGCTCAGCCATTCCACCAGATAGTCGCGCACCCGGTAGCCCTCGCGTGGCACGGCGCGGGTGTCGGCCTTGCGCAGCAAAAAGGGCGGCAGCGTTACCGTCTGCTCGCTCTCGGTCTTGAAGTCGGGGAGGAAGGCCAGCGAGCCTTGGCGCGGGTCGACCAGTACGCTGGGCGGGCTGTCATAGTCGGCGATGTCGGCGCGTACCCAGTCCTTGCCCCACCACTGGCGCCAGGCGTCGTGCTGGTAGTCGATCAGGTTGTGGTAGGCGTGCAGGTTCTCGAAGCTCTCCGGCTGCCAGTCGCTCCAGCGCGGCGGCAGGTACTGCTGCATGCCGCCGCGCAGCGCGCCGAAGCCGAGCGCCTGCATGTCGGCCAGGGTCGAATAGCCGGGGTGGTTGAGCACCACGTCGAACAGCACGCGGATGCCGCGGGTGTGAGCCTGGGCGATCAGCTCGCGCAGCTCGTCTTCCGTCCCCATGTTGGCGTCCAGGCGGGTGAAGTCCAGGGCGTAGTAACCGTGGTAGGCGTAATGGCGAAAGTCGCCCTTGTCACCGCCGCCGACCCAGCCATGGATCTGCTCGAAGGGCGCGCTGATCCACAGTGCGTTGACCCCCAGCTGCTGCAGGTAGTCGAGCTTGCCGGTCAGGCCGCGCAGGTCGCCGCCATGGAAGGTACCGATCTCCTGCTCGCCGTCGGGCTGGCGCCCGTAGCTGCGGTCGTTGCCGGTATCGCCATTGGCGAAGCGGTCGGTGATAGCGAAATACACCGTGGCATTGCGCCAGTCGTGGGCGGGCGCTGGCGCCGGCTCGGTTGGCTCGAGCAGGAGCAGGCCGTCGCTATGCGCCGCCGGGGTCAGCTCGATACGGCCGTTTTCCACCGTGGCCAACTGGCCGCTGTAGGCATCGCGCAGCACCTCGCCATCGGCGAATACCTGGCCGACCGCGACGCTCAGCGCCTCGCCCTGCCAGGTGCGGCAGGTGCTGCGCGGCGCCTGCTCGCGCAGCGGCAGCAGGCGCAGATGGGGCTGGGCGTCTTCCTGAAACAGCAGGCGATAGCGGCCGGGCTCGCCGATCTGCAGGCTGAGTGAGCTGCCCGCGTGCCAGTCCTGACGCTGGTACAAGGCCAGCGGCTGGGCGCTGCCGCTGGCATTGGGCGCCTGCAGACGCAACTGGCCGGCGCTCAGGTCCAGCTCGACGCTGTAGCGCTGCGGCGCGGAGTTATTCCATTGCAGCGGCACTGGCCGTTGATCCAGCCAGGCCTGCAGCTGCGGCTCGGCGCTGGCAAACTGGCAGAGCAGGGCGCAGGCCAGGGTGGTGAGCGAAGTCGGCAACGAAGGGCGGCGCATGGGGTTCTCCCGCAACTGGTGAGCCTCCAGTACACCCGCTCCACGCCGCCTGCAACAGGCGCAGAAGGGGCAGGGGTGCATACTTTTTTCAGGGAGGCGCTGGCAGACTACGCCCCCGCTTCTACGCCCTCGAGAGCGCGACCGGGGAGGATGTGGCGCTTGCCCTTTCGGTCGAGGATGACCGGGCTGGCAGAGCGCTCACCGGCTCGCCGCGGTTGTGGATCAAAAACAAGAAGCCACGAGGACAACAAGACATGAACAAGACGCTGCTCAGCGCAGTCGCCATCGGCCTCGCCGCCACCCTGAGCCATTCCCTGCCGGCCCAGGCCGCCATCGAGGAGGGCAAGCTGGTCATCTGGATCAACGGCGACAAGGGTTACAAGGGGCTGGCCAAGGTCGGCGAGCGCTTCACCGCCGACACCGGCATCGCCGTCGAGGTGGCCCATCCGGACAGTGCCACCGACAAGTTCCAGCAGGCCGCCGCCACCGGCAACGGCCCGGACATCTTCATCTGGGCCCACGACCGCCTCGGCGAATGGGCGCAGAGCGGGCTGATCTCGCCGATCACCCCCAGCGCCAAGGTCCAGGGCGAGATCGAGGACTTCGCCTGGGAGGCGGTGACCTACGGCGGCAAGCTGTGGGGCTACCCGATGGCGGTCGAGGCCATCGGCCTGCTCTACAACAAGGCGCTGGTGCCGACCCCGCCGGCCAGCTTCGACGAGGTGCTGGCGCTCAACGCCGAGCTGGCCAAGTCCGGCAAGCGCGCCATCCTCTGGGACTACAACAACACCTACTTCACCTGGCCGCTGCTGGCCGCCAACGGCGGCTATGCCTTCGCCGCCGCCGAGGGCGGCTACGACACTAGTCGCACCGGGGTCAACAACGCCGGCGCCAAGCAGGGCGCGCAGACCCTCAAGGCGCTGATCGACGCCGGGGTGATGCCCAAGGGCGCCGACTACAGCGTCGCCGAGGCCGCCTTCAACAAGGGCGAGTCGGCCATGTTCATCAGCGGCCCCTGGGCCTGGGCCAACGCCAAGAAGAGCGGCATCGATTTCGGCGTGGCGCCGATTCCCGCGGTCGGCGACGCGCCGAGCCGACCCTTCAGCGGGGTGATGGCCGCCGCGCTGAACGCCGCCAGCCCCAACCAGGCGCTGGCCGTGGAGTTCCTCGAGAACTACCTGCTGCAGGTCGAGGGGCTCAAGACCGTGAGCGCCGACGTGCCGCTCGGCGCCGTGCCGAACAAGGCCTATATGGCCGAGCTGGCCAGCGACCCGTTGATCAAGGCCACCTTCGACAACGCCCAGCTCGGCCAGCCGATGCCCAACGTGCCGGAGATGGGCGCCTTCTGGTCGGCCATGGCGCCGGCGCTGAGCAACATCACCTCCGGTCGGCAGACCGTGGACGCCGCGCTGGACGACGCCGCCAAGCGCATCGCCAAGTGAAATCCGGCCGCCGTCGACGCCTGGCGTCGCGGCGGCCCCGCTCCGAGGCTATAAACCTGATGTCCGTCGTCAATCTTTCCGCCGCCGTGGCCAGTACGCCCATGAAACTGTTTTCCCTGCCATCCCTGCGTGCCGGCCTGCGTTGGAGCCTGTGGGGCCTGTTCAACGCCCTGGCGCTGTACCTGGTGCTGGCGCTCTATGCCCAGCAGCAACTGGCCTTCGCCCTGCTCGGCCTGGTGGTCACCGGCATCGCCAGCTACGTGTTCATCAGCCGCCGCACCTACGCCCATCGCTACATCTACCCGGCGTTGGCGGGCATGCTGGTGTTCGTCATCTTTCCGCTGCTGTACACCGTGGGCATCGGCTTCACCAACTACAGCGGCAGCAATCTGCTGAGCTTCGAGCAGGTGCAGCGCTATCACCTGCGCCAGACCTACCTGGCCGGCGAGCGCTACGCCTTCAGCCTGCACCGCGATGAGGCCGGCGAGCTGCGTTTGCGCGTCGACAAGGGCGAGCGCGGCGCGTTCGTCTCGCCGTCTCTCGTTGGGGATGCGACCGGCGACGCGGCCGGCGAGCTGCTGGCGCTCAGGGCCGAACGCGAACCCGGCGAGCTGGGCGAGGCACTGGCGCTGCGCGAGGTGATCCAGCGCCGCGCCGAGCTGGAGCAGTGGGTGCTGCGCGGCAGCGACGGCGAGCTGCTGCGTCTGTACGGCCTGCGCGAGGTGGCGGCGGTCAAGCCGCTGTACCGCCTGCTGGAAAACGGCGACCTGCTCAACACGCGTAGCAACGAGCGCCTGGAGCCCGACCATACCACCGGCTTCTACCTCGACAGCCACGGCAACAAGGTGGCGCCGGGCTTCACCGTGTTCGCCGGCACCAGCAACTTCACCCGGGTACTGACCGACCCGAGCATCCGCGGGCCCTTCCTCGAGATCTTCGTCTGGACCGTGGCCTTCGCCGGCCTCACCGTGCTCTTCACCCTGGCCGTCGGCCTGGTCCTGGCCAGCCTGCTGCAGTGGGATCTGGTGCGCGGCAAGGCGTTCTACCGGCTGATGCTGATCCTGCCCTACGCGGTGCCGGCCTTTATCTCCATCCTGGTGTTCCGCGGCCTGTTCAACCAGAACTTCGGTGAGATCAACCTGTTGCTCAACGGCCTGTTCGGCATCCGCCCGGACTGGTTCAGCGACCCGACCCTGGCCCGCTCGATGATCCTGATGGTCAACACCTGGCTGGGTTACCCCTACATGCTGCTGCTGTGCATGGGCCTGCTGCAGGCCATTCCGCGCGACCTCTACGAGGCCTCGGCGATGGATGGCGCCACGCCCCTGGACAACCTGCTGAAGATCACCCTGCCGCTTCTGATCAAGCCGCTGGCGCCGCTTTTGATCGCCAGCTTCGCCTTCAACTTCAACAACTTCGTGCTGATCACCCTGCTGACCCGCGGCGGCCCGGACATCATCGGCGCCACCACCCCGGCCGGCACCACCGATCTGCTGGTGAGCTACACCTACCGCATCGCCTTCCAGGACTCGGGGCAGAACTTCGCCCTGGCGGCGGCCATCGCCACGCTGATCTTCCTGGTGGTGGGCGCGCTGGCCTGGCTCAACCTGAAACTGTCGAAAGTCAAAGTCTGAGGAACCCGCCATGGCGATGGTGCAACCGAAATCCGTGAAATACCGCCTGTGGCTGACCCATGCAGGTCTGCTCGGCTTCATCGCGCTGATCGTCTTCCCGCTGCTGATGGTGGTGTCGATCAGCTTCCGCGAAGGCAACTTCGCCACCGGCAGCCTGCTGCCGGACAACCCGACCCTGGAGCACTGGTCGCTGGCCCTTGGCATTCCCTACCAGCATGCCGATGGCTCGGTGACCCAGCCGCCGTTCCCGGTGCTGACCTGGCTGTGGAACTCGGTGAAGATCGCCTTTATCAGCTCGGCGCTGATCCTGCTGCTGTCGACCACCAGCGCCTATGCCTTCGCCCGTATGCGCTTCGCCGGCAAGGGGCCGATCCTCAAGGGCATGCTGATCTTCCAGATGTTCCCGCCGGTGCTGTCGCTGGTGGCCATCTACGCCCTGTTCGACCAGCTCGGCAAGCACGCCGGCTGGCTCGGGGTGAACAGCCACGGCGCGGTGATCGTCGCCTCGCTCGGCGGCATGGCCCTGCATATCTGGACCATCAAGGGCTACTTCGAAAGCATCGACGCCTCGCTGGAGGAGGCCGCCATCGTCGACGGCGCCACCACCTGGCAGGCCTTCGTGCACATCCTGCTGCCGATGAGCGTGCCGATCCTCGCCGTGGTGTTTATCCTCGCCTTCATCACCAGCATCACCGAATACCCCATGGCCTCGGTGCTGCTGCTGGACGTGGACAAGCTGACCCTGTCGGTCGGCGCGCAGCAGTACCTCTACGAGCAGAACTACCTGTGGGGCGACTTCGCCGCCGCCGCGGTGCTCTCCGGTCTGCCGATTACCCTGGTATTCCTCTATTGCCAGAAGTGGATAGTCGGTGGGCTGACCGCGGGGGGCGTTAAGGGGTAGCCACGATTTGGTGCGCACGGCCTAGGCGGCCCCGCGACACCCTACGGGTTAGGCGTGATCAGCCGCAGGGCGGTTGAAACCCGCCACCCGATACCGATGTAAGATTCGCCAAAACCCGGACAACGATAAATAACGGGAGAGGATCATGACCACAGCGGCCCGCCCGCCACTGCCTTTGATACCGGCCAAGCTGGCCGCGCCGTCCATTCATCCCGGCCTGCTGCCGCGGCCGCGCTTCGACGAGTGGCTGCAGCGTCTGCCCCAGGTGCGCCTGGCCGTGCTGCAGGCGCCCAGCGGCTTCGGCAAGACCGTGCTGGCCAGCCAGTGGGCCGCGGCCTTCGCCGGCGCCGTGGCCTGGCTCAATCTCGACGGCAACGACAACAGCCCGCGGCAGTTCGGCCGCTACCTGCTCAATGCCCTGCATCGCCAGCTCGAGGGCGGTTGTCCGCAGTGCGTCAATCGCGCCGAGCAGGGCGACGACGGGCTCGACGGTCTGCTCACCCGCCTGCTCGCCGAACTGCCGGCCGAGCATCCGCCGCTGTTGCTGGTGCTCGACGAGTTCGAGGCGCTGCGCAACCGTGAGGTGATCGCCGCGCTGCGCTTCTTCCTGCGCAACACGCCGCCCTGGCTGACCCTGCTGGTGTGCAGCCGCGGCCTGCCGGACCTGGGCGTGGCCGAGCTGCGGGTCAAGCGTCAGCTGCTGGCGCTGGACGCCAGCCACCTGGCCTTCGAGCTGGACGAAGTGCAGGCGCTACTGGATCTGGGCTTGCCGATCGCCATCAACCGCGAGCAGGTCGAGCGCCTCAACCGGCGCATCGGCGGCTGGCCCTGCGCGCTGCAGCTGACCCTGCAGGAGGTGCAGACCGGGCGCGGCATGGACCTGTTTCTCGAGGCGCTGCAACTCGGCCATCCCTACGTGCGCGACTATTTCCGTGAGCAGGTGCTCTACGGCCTGGACGGCGCCACCCAGGATTTTCTGCAGTCCACATGCCTGCTCGAGCGCTTCAGCGCGCCGCTGGCCGACCGCCTGACCGACAGCTGCAACGGCCGCGAGATGCTGGAAAACCTCGAACGCAGCGGCCTGTTTATCCAGGCGGTGGACCCGTTGCGTCAGTGGTTCGCCTACCACCCGCTGTTCGCCAGCTTCCTGCGCAACGAGCTGTCCACCCATCATCCGCAGCGCATGGGCGAACTGCACCTGCGCGCCGCCGAGGCGCTGCTCGAGGAGAAGATGGCCGAGGAGGCCGCCCGCCATGCGCTGCTGGCGCATGATCCGCAGCGAGTGGCGCAGATTCTCGAGACCCACGGCCGTCACTTCTATCGCCAGGGGCGTCTGGAGCTGCTGCAGCGCTGCCTGGCCGTGCTGCCGGAGAGCCGTGTGGCCGAGTCGCCGCTGTTCACCCTGTTGCAGGCCTGGGCCTCGCAGAACCAGTACCAGAGCGATCAGGTCGAACGCTGGCTGCAGGCCGGCGAGGCGGTGCAGCGCGAGCAGTTCAGTGCCGAGCAGTGGCAGCGCATCGAGGCCGAATACCAGGCGGTGCGCGCCCAGGTGGCGATCAACCAGGGCGACCAGCAGCGTGCCATGGCCTTCGCCCGCCAGGCACTGGCGCTCGAGCCGCTGACCATGCGCACCTCCCGCGTCGCGGCGCTGTCGGTGCTGGCCGAGTCGCACTTCGTCCAGGGCGATCTGGCCAAGGCCCAGCATCAGCACGAGGAAAACGTGCGCCGCGCGCAGCAGATCAACGCCTCGCACCCGGTGCTGTGGAGCCTCGGCCAGCTGTCGGAGATCGCCGTCGCCCAGGGCCACCTGCAGAAGGCCTACAACCTGCAGGAGCGGGCGCTGCAGTACATCGAGCAGGAAAAGCTGCCGGTCACCCCGATCATGGAATTCATCAACCGCGCGCGCGGCCAGGTGCTGCTGGAGTGGCACCACCTCGATGCCGCCGAGCAGTGCGCCCTGCAGGGGCTGGAGATACTCGATACGGTGGGCGACCACTGGTTCCTGCAGTGCTACGTGCTGCTCGCCCGCGTTGCCCATGCGCGCGGCCAGCAGAACCAGTGTGCCGACTACATCGGCCGGCTCAAGACGCTGCTGGCCGGCCACGACTACCACATCGACTGGCAGGCCAACGCCCACGCGGTGATGCTCACCTACTGGGACTCGACCCAGGACAAGGACAGCATCCGCCAGTGGCTTGCCACCGCGCCGCCGCTCAAGCCGGGGGCCAACCACTTCGCCCAGGGCAATGCGCGCAACCATGTGCGCGCCTACCTGGCGCTGAACCAGGGCGACCGCGCGCTGCCGATCCTGCGTCAGCTACAGCTCGATGCCGAGCGCCACCAGCTGGTGATGGACCAGAACCGCAACCATATCCTCCAGGCGCTGGCCTACTGGCAGCGCGAGGAACGCCAGAGCAGCCTCGACCATCTGCACCAGGCGCTGACCCTGGCCAGCGGTACCGGCGCCATCGGCAGCTTCCTGCGCCTGGGCAAGCCGCTGATCGCCATGCTCAAGGCACTGCAGCACGAGCGTCGCCTCGACGAGCTGGAACACCAGCGCGCCGAGCGCCTGATCCAGCTGGCCCAGCAGCAGCGCGACTTCAGCCGGGCGATCCGCATCACCCTGGACGAGGCGGTGATTCAGGACATCATCAACCGCCCCGACGTGCCCGAGTTGATCCGCCATTCGCCGTTGACCCGGCGCGAATGGCAGGTGCTCAGCCTGATCCACGCCGGGCTGTCCAACGAGCAGATCTCCGAACACCTCAACGTCGCCCAGACCACCATCAAGACGCATATCCGCAGCCTCTACCAGAAGCTCGCCATCACCCAGCGCAGCGAGGCGGTGCAGCTGGCGCGCAGCCTGTTGAGCAAGATTCAGGGCGAGTAGGGGAGAACCGATATCCCGGCCCCGCAGGGTGCGCCGTGCGCACCGATGCGTGGTCGGGGCATCTGTCGTATGCGTTGGCGCTTCGATAGGCGCGGGTTGGTGCGCACGACCCGGGCGGCCCCGCGACACCCTACGGCTTTGCCCGCGCACGGTGTCCATCCCCAAAACTCCTCCCCCTTGCCGGCCACCAGCTACGCCGTCGAAAACCCCAGCGGGGAGGATGTGACGCCTTGCCCCCTTGCCTAGAGTGGAGCTGTCATCACGAACAACAAAAGGCTTGCTGTATGGCTGTTATTCGCAAGGACTGGTGGCGCGGCGGCGTCATCTACCAGGTCTACCCACGCAGTTTTCTCGACAGCAACGACGACGGCATCGGCGATCTGCCCGGCGTGCTCGCCAAGCTGGACTACATCGCCAGCCTCAACGTCGACGCCATCTGGTTGTCGCCCTTCTTCACCTCGCCGATGAAGGACTTCGGTTACGACGTCTCCGACTACCGTGGCGTCGATCCGCTGTTCGGCACCCTCGACGACTTCCGTGCCCTGGTGGCGGCCGCCCACGAGCGCGGCCTGCGCATCATCATCGACCAGGTGCTCAACCACTGCTCCGACCAGCATCCCTGGTTCGCCGAGAGCCGTACCAGCCGCAGCAACGACAAGGCGGACTGGTTCGTCTGGGCCGACCCCAACCCGGACGGCACGCCGCCGAACAACTGGCTGTCGGTATTCGGCGGTTCGGCCTGGACCTGGGAGGGCCGGCGCAAGCAGTACTACCTGCACAACTTCCTGGCCAGCCAGCCGGACCTCAACTTCCACTGCGAGGCGGTGCAGCAGCAGTTGCTCGACGACATGGAGTTCTGGCTGCAGCTGGGCGTCGATGGCTTCCGCCTCGACGCTGCCAACTTCTACTTTCACGACCAGGCGCTGCGCAACAACCCGCCGAACCTGGACATCCGCGAGGGCGGCATCGGTGTGCGCGTCGACAACCCCTACGCCTACCAGCGCCACCTCTACGACAAGACCCAGCCGCAGAACCTCGACTTCCTGCGCCGCCTGCGTGCGCTCCTGGAGCGCTACCCCGGCACCGCCACGGTGGCGGAGATCGGCTGCGACGATTCGCTCCGTACCATGGCCGCCTACACCAGTGGCGGCGATACCCTGCACATGGCCTATTCCTTCGACCTGCTCACCGCGCAGTGCAGCCCGGCGTTCATCCGCCACACCATCGAGAGCATCGAGCGCGAACTCAGCGACGGCTGGCCCTGCTGGTCGGTGGGCAACCACGATGTGGTGCGGGTGATGAGCCGCTGGGCCCTGGCCGGCGAAGAGAGCCCGGCGCGCGGTCGCCTGCTGATGGCGCTGCTGCTGTCGCTGCGCGGCAGCGTGTGCCTGTACCAGGGCGAGGAGCTGGGCCTGCCGGAGGCCGAGCTGGCTTACGAGGATCTGGTCGACCCCTACGGCATCCGCTTCTGGCCCGAGTTCAAGGGCCGCGACGGATGCCGCACGCCGATGCCCTGGAGCCGCGACGGCGCCCACGCCGGCTTCTCCAGTGAGCGGCCCTGGCTGCCGCTGGACGAACGCCACCGCGCCCTGGCGGTGGACGTGCAGGAGGCCGACGCGGCCTCGATGCTCCACAGCTACCGGCGCTTCCTCGCCTGGCGCCAGGAGCAGCCGCTGCTGATCGACGGCGATATCCAGGTGCGCTACCACGACGACGACCTGCTGGTGTTCGAACGGCGTCTGGGCGAGCAGGCCTGGCTGTGCCTGTTCAATCTGGGCGACCGCGAGCGCCGCTACGACCTGCCGCTGATGGTCGAGCCGCTGGAGGGCGTGCCGTCCAGCACGGCCGAGTTCCTCGGCAGTTGGGTACACTTGCCGGCCCATGGGTTCGGCTTCGCCCGGCTGCTGGGCTAGTGCCGCGACATGCATGAAGTGTTGGTTGATCGCGGTCTTACCCGGCTACTGCGATCCCCCGTAGGGTGGGTTAGCCGCATACCGCCATTAACCGGCATCAGCGCATAAGTGACGCGGCGTAACCCACCATTGGCGCAACGCGGTCAATCGCTTGGTGGGTTACGCGGCGCGCCACCCTGGGAGTGTCCGAGCGTTCGGCGGTTGGCGCCGCTAACCCACCCTACAGCGATCGACATCTCATGGTTGTCGCGACACTAGGCCCCTTGCGTTTGCAGGAGCCTGTCCGGCTCCTGCAGGTTCTTAAGCTTTCCGGCCGGGCCCAATCCATAGGTTCCCGGCCCCGTTCGAGAGGTATCCCATGGCCAGCGTTACCCTGCGCAACATCTGCAAGCACTACGACGGCACCGCCATCACCCGCAACATCGACCTGGACATCGAGGACGGCGAATTCGTGGTCTTCGTCGGCCCGTCCGGCTGCGGCAAGTCCACGCTGCTGCGGCTGATCGCCGGGCTGGAGGAGATCAGCTCCGGCGAGCTGCTGATCGACGGTCAGCGGGTCAACGACCTGCCGCCCAAGGATCGCTCGGTGGGCATGGTGTTCCAGTCCTACGCCCTCTACCCGCACATGACGGTGGCGGAGAACATGGCCTTCGGCCTCAAGCTGGCGAAGATCGGCAAGGCGCATGTCCGCAGCAAGGTGGAGGAGGTTTCGCGCATCCTGCAACTCGATGCGCTGCTCGAACGCAAGCCCAAGGACCTTTCCGGCGGCCAGCGTCAGCGTGTGGCCATCGGCCGTACCCTGGTGCGCGAGCCCAAGGTGTTCCTGTTCGACGAGCCGCTGTCGAACCTCGATGCCTTCCTGCGCGTGCAGATGCGCATCGAGATCTCGCGCCTGCACCAGCGCCTGAAGTCCACCATGATCTACGTCACCCACGACCAGGTCGAAGCCATGACCATGGCCGACAAGATCGTCGTGCTCGAGGCCGGGCGCATCGCCCAGGTCGGTGCGCCGCTGGAGCTCTACCACTACCCGCGCAACCGCTTCGTCGCCGGCTTCCTCGGCTCGCCGCAGATGAACTTCCTCCAGGTGCGCGCGCTCAGCGCCAGCAGCCAGGCGGTGGAGATCGAGATGCCCGGCGGCCACCGCATGCGAGTGCTGGTCGACGGCACCGGCGTCGAGCCCGGCGAGGAGTTGACCCTGGGCGTGCGCCCGGAGCACTTCGTCGCCGCCGAGCAGGCCGACTTCGCCTTCTACGGGCAGATCAGCGTGGCCGAGCGCCTCGGCGATCACAACCTGATCTACCTGAGCCTGGAAGGGGTGGAGGACATCATCACCCTGCGCAGCGATGGTGACCGCCGCGTGGCAGTGGGCGAAACCTTCGCCGCCGGGCTGATGGCCAGCAAGTGCCACCTGTTCCGCGCCGATGGCCAGGCCTGCCCGCGGCATTACCGCGAGCCGGCGATCTACGGCTGATCACGGCGTGTGGCGTACCGAGCCGGCGCTGGCGGCTGCCTCTACGCTGCCGCGCGCAAAATAGGTGGCACTTCGACGATACGCCGGACCTCGAAAGAGACAGGTTCGTCGTCATCGGAGTCCTTATGCCTCATCTGCCATCACGCACCTGGATCTGCGCCCTGGTCGGTATCGCCGTCGCGCTCGGCACCTTCGAAGCCACGCGTCGCTATCGGCAACTGGCGAGCGCGCCGGCGCTGAGCGACACCAGTCGCGCCCTGGGCATCGACGGTCATCATGTTCAGGCCGGCCCCTGGCGGCTGTTCACCCGCAGTGTCGGCGCTGCCGATGCACCGGTGGTGGTGCTGGTGCACGGGCTGGTCATCTCCAGTCGCTACATGGAGCCGCTGGCCAGGGCGCTGGCCGACAACGGCTACCGCGTGCTGGCGCCGGACCTGCCGGGCTACGGCGAGAGCGCGACGGGCACTCCACGGCGCGTGCTGAGCGTCGAGCAACTGGCCGATGTGCTCGACCTCTGGCTCAGCGCCTGCGCCATCGACAAGGCCACCTTCATAGGCAATTCCTACGGCTGCCAGATCCTCACGGCCCTGGCCGTGCGCCACCCCGAGCGGGTGGAGCGCCTGGTGCTGCAGGGGCCGACTGTCGACCCGGCAGCGCGCAGCCTGCTGCCCCAGCTCTGGCGTGCCGTGCGCAATGGCCGTCGCGAACGCCAGCGCTCCAGTGCCGCCATCGGCCGCATCGATTACGCCAAGGTCGGCGTCTGGCGGGTGCTGGGCCGGCGTGCCCTTCTACCTGCGCACCGGCAAGCGCATGCCGCAGAAGCTGTCGCAGATCGTCATCCACTTCAAGGCGCCGCCGCACTACATCTTCGCCCCCGAGCAGCGCCAGCTGATCGGCAACAAGCTGATCATCCGCCTGCAGCCGGACGAGGGCATCGCCCTGCAGGTGCTGACCAAGGGCCAGGGCCTAGACAAGGGCATGCAGCTGCGCAGCGGCCCGCTGCAGCTGAGTTTTTCCGACACCTACCGTAGTGCGCGCATCCCCGATGCCTACGAGCGCCTGTTGCTGGAAGTGATGCGCGGCAACCAGAACCTGTTCGTGCGCAAGGACGAGATCGAATACGCCTGGCAGTGGTGCGATCAGTTGATCGACGGCTGGCAGCGCCTCGGCGAAGCGCCGAAACCCTACACTGCCGGCAGCTGGGGCCCCATGGCGTCGGTTGCCTTGATCACCCGTGATGGCAGGAGCTGGTATGGCGATCTCTGAACTGCAACTGCCGCCAGGCGTCCGGGCCTGTACGCATGACGCTGCCGGACAAATGGCTCAGGCGCTGGCCGGGCCGTTCGCTGGCGTGCGGTTTTGCCCGACCGGCGGTATCACCGCGGATAACCTGCAGCGCTACATGGCGCAGCCCAACGTCATGTGCGTCGGCGGTACCTGGATGTTCCAGCGTGAATGGGTGCAAAACAATGATTGGGCGCGCATCCAGCAATGCAGCGCCGAGTCACTGCAGCTGTTGGACTGAAACGCGTCGCTGCCGATTGTCGGGTCGACTTAAAATTTGTGCCGCGTTGGACGCCTGTGACGTCAGGTAGTGTCATTGTGCTGGCGTCAATAAAAACAATTCTCCAGCTAAACTTGAAACATCCGCAGTTGGAGAATTTTTATGAACACCTGGTTCGCTAATCTCAGCGTGACCCGCAAGCTTGCTCTCGGCTTCGGCCTGGTGCTGGCGTTGACCCTGGCGCTGGCCTGGACTGCCTGGAGCGGCCTGGGCAGCGTTATCCAGCGCAGCAGCTGGATGAGCGAAATCACGCAACTGAACGCCACGCTGACCAATCTGCGGATCGCCCGTCTGCAGTTCATGCTGGCCAAGGGCGATGCCCCCAGCACCGAGCGTTTGCTGAACAACCTCGACATCTATCTGCAGCAGCAGAAAAAATTGCTCGGCACCTTCACCAATCCAGTGAACGTCAAGCTGCTGCAGGAGCAGGACCGCTATAACCAGGACTACCAGCGCTCTCTGGCCGGCATGCGCGCCGCTTATGCGGCGGCGGCCAAGGTGCGTGATCAGGCCGCTGTCGAAGACCAGCAATTGAGTGAGCTGCTGGCCACGATGCGGCGCAGTATCGAACTGCTGCCGGAATACGATGCCAATCGCTTCCCGCAACTGCAGTCGCTGACCGCTACGCATGGCGAATTGTTGCGCCTGCGCTATCTGCTTGAACGTTATGACAGCGCCCCCGATGCCCAAACCGAACAGGCGCTGTCCGAGCGTATCGCCATGGCCCGTGCCAGCCTGGATACCCTGGAGCAGGTTTTTGGTAGCACCCAGCAAGAAGCCGTACGCCGTATCGAGGCGGCCCTGGCGCAGTTCGAGCAGACCGTGCAGGCCTTCAAGGGCGCCACGGCCGATATCGCCCGCACCCGTCAGGAAATGACCGACCAGCAGGGCGAGATCGTTCGCATCAGCGATACCCTGTACAAGTTCCAGATCGAGCGTATGGCCATCGAGAGCGCCGAAGCGCGTACCTGGCAGATCGTTGCCGTGCTGCTGGCGCTGCTGTTCGGTGTGCTGGCAGCCTGGCTGATCACGCGCCAGATCACGCGTCCGCTGCAGGACACCCTGGGCGCCGTGCAGCGTATTGCCGATGGCGACCTGACCGAGTCGGCGCGCATCACGCGTCGTGACGAGCTGGGCATGTTGCAGCAGGGCATCGCGCAGATGGCCGGCACCCTGCGAGAGCTGATCAGTGGCATTCGCGATGGTGTGGCGCAGATCGCCAGCGCTGCCGAGCAGCTTTCCGCCGTGACCGAGCAGACCAGCGCCGGTGCCAATCATCAGCGCCAGGAAACCGATCAGGTGGCCACGGCCATGCATGAGATGTCCGCCACCGTGCAGGAAGTGGCGCGCAATGCCGAGCAGGCCTCCGATGCCGCGACCGCCGCCGATGCCGAAGCGCGTCAGGGTGATCAGGTGGTGGCTCAGGTGGTGTCGCAGATCGAGCGTCTGGCTGCCGAAGTGGGGCGTTCCTCCGAGGCCATGACTGGCCTGCAGCAGGAAAGCGACAAGATCGGCAGCGTGATGGACGTGATCAAGTCGGTGGCCGAGCAGACCAACCTGCTGGCGCTCAACGCTGCCATCGAGGCGGCGCGGGCCGGTGAGGCCGGTCGTGGGTTTGCCGTGGTGGCCGATGAAGTGCGCGGCCTGGCCCAGCGTACGCAGAAGTCCACCGAGGAAATCGAGGCGCTGATCGCCGGCTTGCAGAGCGGCACCCAGCAGGTGGCAGCGGCGATGCGCACCAGTCGCGACATCACCGACAGCAGCGTCGAGCTGACCCGCAAGGCCGGTGTGTCGCTGGCCAGCATCACCCAGGCGGTGTCCAACATCCAGTCGATGAACCAGCAGATCGCGGCGGCCGCCGAAGAGCAAAGCGCCGTGGCCGAGGAGATCAGCCGCAGCGTGATCAGCGTGCGTGACATCTCCGAACAAACTGCCAGCGCCAGCGAAGAAACCGCTGCCTCCAGTGCCGAACTAGCCCGTCTGGGCGGTCAGTTGCAGGCCATGGTCAGCCGCTTCCGCGTCTAAGCCTGCAGTCGTGTCGGTGCGCACAGCGTACCCTACGTCGACCGCGTAGGGTGCGCTGTGCGCACCGTCTGGTCGAGCTTAGCTGACCAGTGTCAGCGACGGCTGTTCTTCCGTGGGCGCCACGCCGGCGAGGACGTCCTCGCCCCAGCGGCGGATGTCGTTGAAGCAGACGATATCGAACAGCTCGCGCAGACGCGCCTGGGCCTCGCTCTTGGGTAGATTCAGCGCCAGGTAGCAGGTTTGCGCCAGGTCGGCGGGGTCATGCGGATTGGTCAGCAGTGCGCCCTTGAGCTCGGCGGCGGCACCGGCGAACTCCGATAGCACCAGCACACCGCGCCCGCCGAGCAGGCCTTGCGCGGCGACGAACTCCTTGGCCACCAGGTTCAGTCCGTCACGCAGCGGGGTGATCCACATGACATCGGCCATGGCGTACCAGGCGCTGACTTCCTCGAACGGCAGGCTGCGGAAGAAGAACTGCAGAGGCGTCCAGCCGATGCGGGCGAAACGGCCGTTGATGCGACCGACCGCCTGTTCGATCTGCGTTTGCAGTTCGTTGTAGACGGTCATCTCGCGCGCGGCGGGCACGCAGACGGTGACCAGGGTGACCTTGCCGAGCAGCTCGGGGTTGTCGTCGAGCAGACGCTCGTAAGCGTTGAGCTTTTCCAGAATGCCTTTGGTGTAGTCGAGGCGCTCCACCGACAGGATCAGCTTCACGCCCTTCATTTCCTCGCGCAGGTTCGCCATCAGCTCCTGGATCTTCGGTGCTTCCAGGGCGTTGCGTACGCGGTCGATGTCGAGGCCGACCGGGTGAGCGCCGAGCCTGACCTGACGGGTGCCGGTATCCAGCGCGGTGGTCATGCGCTCCAGGCCCACGGCGCAGCCATAGGTGATGAAGCGCGGCGCGCAGCTCTGTCTTTCCAGCGCTTTGAGCGGGAACACGCCGCGCGCGACGTCGACGAAGTTCTCCACCTGACGCGGAATATGAAAACCGATGTAGTCGCACTGCAGCAGGCTGCCGACGATCTGCCGGCGCCAGGGCAGCACGTTGAACACGTCGGCCGAGGGGAAGTAGGTGTGGTGAAAGAAGGCGATGCGCAGGTCCGGGCGCAGCTCGCGCAGGTAGGCCGGCACCATCCACAGGTTGTAGTCGTGCAACCAGACGATGGCGCCTTCGGCCGCTTCCAGCGCGGTGCGTTCGGCGAAGGCGCGGTTGACCTTGCAGAACACCTGCCAGTCGCCCTCGTTGAAGGTGGCGCGCTCCCAGAAGGTGTGCAGGGTCGGCCAGAAGGCTTCCTTGGAGAAGCGCTTGTAGAAGATGTCCACCTCTTCCTTGCTCAGTTTGACCCGTGCGGCGGTGAGCTTGGGATAGCGCTCGGCATCCACCGTGGTGTGGCTGTCGAACGGCTCGTCGTCATCTTCGTGCACGGCCCAGGCGACCCAGGAACCGGGGCGGCCGTCGCCGAAGAAGCTCAGCAGGGTGGGGATGATGCCGTTGGGCGAGGTCGGGCGACGGCGTTGCAGCTTGCCGGCGGCGTTGCGATATTCCTCGTAGGGCAGGCGGTGATAGACCATCACCAGTTCGGCCTCGCCGGCAGCACGGGATTTGGTCGCCGCGCGGTGCGGGTCGTCCTGTCGCAGCAGCTCGAAATGATCCAGCGCCTGCAGGATGCCGCCGCAACCCGGCGCATCGGCATGCAGCACGTTGGCCAGCTGCTGGGTGGCGGCGACCAGCGCCGGTTCCGACTCGCCCACGCATACGCCCTGGAAGCCGGCCACGAACATCGACAGGTCGTTGAGCGTGTCGCCCGCGACCAGCACGCGCTCGCTGCCGATGCCGATATGCGCCGCCAGCGCCAGCAGGGTGCGGCCCTTGTCGGTATCCGGCGGCAGGATGTCGAGGTAGCGGTCGGCCGAATACAGCACCGAGCAGCCCAGCGCATGCGCGGCCGCTTCCACCTGGCTGCGGATCTCGGTCAGGATCTCCGGCGCGCACAGGTACGAGCAGCGGCGCTCCTGCGGCACCGTCTGCCGCACCAGTCCGGGGAAGCGCGACATCGCATCGCTGACCGCGTGCTCGCCCGGCCAGCGCGTGTCGATCTGCGCCTGCAGCGGCTGTAGCGGCTGCAGCGAGCGTCCTTCGACCACGGTCGCGCCGACGTCGCAGATCACGTAGTCCGGGCGCGGCAGGCCGGGGTCGGACAGCAGCGGCATGACGTGTTCCAACCCGCGTCCGGTGACAAACGCCAGCCGGATGCCCGGGTGCCGCTCGACCAGCTGGTACAGCTGGCGGCGGTCGGCAGGGCTGCCGGCCAGGAAGGTGC
>JAEYXX010000093.1 GCA_023431055.1 Pseudomonadota bacterium | reverse complement strand
ACCTGCGTTGGCAATACTGCGTTAAAAACAGCCTCAAAATGCTCATTTACAGCACGTAAACTGCGCTTTTTCGGCTGTTTTCGCCTTGTCTTGCCTGCCTCGCCTACGTTTTTCAACGGCCTGTTAGCCCGGATGAAATCCGGGATTGTGTGTCAGGATTCGCGGATTGCATCCGGGCTACGCTCTTGCTGGCAGCTTGAGGCTTGCAGCCCCCTACCAGCCCAGGGTTTCCTTGAGGAAGGGAATGGTCAGCTTGCGCTGCGCCTGCAGCGAGGCCTGATCGAGGCGCTCGAGCAGCTCGAACAACGCGCTCATGCTGCGCTCGCCACGGGTGAGGATGAAACGGCCGACTTCGTCGCTCATCTGCAAACCGCGACGCGAGGCGCGCAATTGCAGGGCGCGCAGTTTGTCCTCATCGGACAGCTCGTGCAGCTGGAAAACCAGCGCCAGGGTCAGCCGGGATTTGAGGTCTGGCAACTGAATCGGCAGCTCACGCGGCGACATGGTGCCGGCCAGCAGCAGGCGTCGACCGCTGTCACGCAGACGGTTGAACAGGTGGAACAAGCCTTCTTCCCAGTCGCTGCGACCCGCCACCGCATCGAGATCATCGAGGCAGACCAGCTCGCACAATTCGAGATTGTCGAGCAGCTCCGGGCCATGCTGTACCACTTCGCCGAGCGGCAGATACACCACCGCCTCGCCACGCTGTTCGAAACGCAGGCAGGCCGCCTGCAGCAAATGGCTGCGCCCGACGCCTTCGGCACCCCACAGGTAGATCAGGCTTTCCGTCCAGCCGGCGTCGGCCTCGCACAGACGCTCGACATAGCCCAGGGCCGCGGCGTTGGCGCCGGGGTAGTAGTTGGCGAAGGTGGCGTCATCGCGCAGACGCACCCCCAGAGGCAGCTGGATAGGTTTCATGCTGGGGGCTCGTGGGAACCGCTTGTCTCTCCGTAAAGGCCGGAAAGTTTATACAAATCATGAGCATGGCGCAGCAGAACCATGATCACCGCAGCCACCGGCAAGGCCAGCAGCACGCCGGTAAAGCCGAACAGCTGGCCACCGGCGAGGATGGCGAAGATCACCGCGACCGGGTGCAGGCCGATGCGATCGCCCACCAGCATGGGGGTCAACACCATGCCTTCGAGCAGCTGACCGATCATGAACACTACACCGATGCCGATCAGCGGATAGGACTCGAGGCCGAACTGGAACAGCGCCGCACTCAGCGCCGCACCGATACCGACGATAAAGCCCATGTAGGGCACGATGCTCGCCAGTCCGGCCAGCACACCGATCAACAGGCCCAGCTCCAGCCCCACCAGCATCAGGCCGACGGAGTAGATCACGCTCAAGGCCAGCATCACCAGCAATTGGCCGCGCAGGAAGGCGCCGAGCACTTCATGGCATTCGCCGGCCAGCCTGACCACCAGGCCCTCGCGCTGACGCGGCAGCAAACGGCGTACCCGTTCGACCAGGACGTCCCAGTCACGCATCAGGTAGAAGCTGACCACCGGAATCAGCAGCAGGTTGCCCAGCCAGGCCAGCAGCGCCAGCCCCGAGGAGGTCGCCTGGGCCAGCACCACCCTGAGCACGTCGGTGGTCTTGCCGATGTTGTCGGCGAATACCTGCTTGAGCTGATCGAGCTGCAGCACGTTGTCCTGCAGACCAAGATGCGATTGCGACCAAGGCAAGGCGGTGCCCTGCAGCCAGTCGAGCATCTCCGGCGCCAGCTGATACAGGCGCACCAATTGCCGTCCCAGCATGGGCACCAGCACCAGCAGGAGAATCAGCAACAGCAGTGCGAACAGGGCGAATACCACGACCACGCCGCCGGTACGCGACAGGCGATGCCGTTCGAGGCGGTCGACCAGGGGATCGCCCAGATAGGCCAGCAGGATGCCCACCAGAAATGGAGAAAGAATCGGGTGCAACAGATACAGGAGCCAGCCGAGCATAAACAGCCCAGCCATCCATAGCCAACGGGTGGAATCGGTCATGCTCGCGTCCTCGATGCGAAACGGCGCCTGAAAGGCGCCGTGAAACAGGGCTGTGTTATAGCGGCGGGATTCTACCAGCGAAAGCGCAGCTGATCGGTGCGCGGCTTCACCTGCGGCGCCTCATCCTTGGAACTCTCCTGCGGATTCTCCAGCGGTTCAGCGGCATCGAGCGGCTCGCTGACCTCCTGCAGCTGGGCCAACGCCAGCTGCGCACGCAGTTGCTCCGGGCTGGCACTGACCTGATAGACCAGGCGCTGTCCATCGATCTCCTGCAAGCGCGCGGCGAAGGGTTCGAGCAGGCGCTCCAGTGCAGCGAAACGGCCCAGATCAGCGCCTTCGATCACCAGCGTCAGGCTTTGCGCCGCGCCCGGTTTGACCACGAAACGCGGCGCCAGGCGCTCGGCCACGGCCAGCATCACCGCATCGGCCAGTGCGGCCTGATCGGCGCCCGCGGCCTTGCCCTGCTCACGCTCGTCACCCAGCCACAGGCGCCAGGTTGCCTGCCAGCTCCCGCCGCTTTCGGCGGCCCGTACCGCCAGCAGGGCATCGGCGCCATAGCGTTCGGACGCCTCGCGCAGCGCCTGCGGATCGTTGGCCAGCAAAACATCGGCGCTGCCCAGCGCCTGCTCGCTCAGATCGGCCAATGGCAAACGTAGCGGCAAACCACGATGCTGAGCGGCATCGCGCAATGAAGCCGAGGCGCTCTGGCTCTCGCCGACCAGCTGACTGCCCTCCGGCGACTCGTTGAGCCACCAGGCCAGGATGGCCGGACGATTGGCGCCCCACAATGCCAGGCCGGCCTGGCGCAGTTGCCGATCGGTACTGGCCGGATCGAAATCGACCAGCAACGCATCGCCGTCGAAGCCGTACTGGCTGACGATCTGCTGCGGATCCTTGCGCAGCCCTTCCAGCGCCGGATTCTGCAGCGCCTTGGCATCCCCCGTCAGGCGCAGCACCAGGGTCTGCAAGGCTTTCTGCATCGCCGCATCACGGCTTTCCGGTTGCTGGTCCGCCACCGGTTCACGGACCTGATACAGGCCGGGAACCGGCGCGGCCAGTGCCGGCAGGCTCAGAAGCGACAGACAGAAGAACAGCAGGCGGACAGACAGACGCATGGGGCGGGCTCTCGCGAAGGGATGGCGGTGTGCGCAAAGGCCTATACCTTAAACAGCCGCCCCTGCCCCGGCAACCTGAGCCACTGCCTGCGACGAAGCGCACGCACGCGAGTGGCCGCTACCGGGCAAGCCTGATAAAATCGCGCGCCTTCGCCAGCCGGTACGCGCGCCGGGCTCCTTGGAAGAGCCTGCGCCACGTCGGCGCCTACACGAACTCCCATCCAAAGGCCCGGATCTATGAGCAAGCAACCCTCCATCAGCTACAAGGACGCAGGCGTCGACATCGATGCCGGTGAAGCCCTGGTCGAGCGCATCAAAGGCGTCGCCAAGCGCACTGCCCGTCCGGAAGTCATGGGTGGCCTGGGTGGCTTTGGCGCCCTGTGCGAGATCCCGGCCGGTTACAAGCAACCGGTTCTGGTCTCCGGCACCGACGGCGTCGGCACCAAGCTGCGCCTGGCACTGAACCTGAACAAGCACGACAGCAACGGCCAGGACCTGGTCGCCATGTGCGTCAACGACCTGGTGGTCTGTGGTGCCGAGCCGCTGTTCTTCCTCGACTACTACGCCACCGGCAAGCTCAACGTCGACGTGGCCGCCACCGTGGTGACCGGCATCGGCGCCGGCTGCGAACTGGCCGGCTGTTCGCTGGTAGGCGGCGAAA
>JAEYXX010000082.1 GCA_023431055.1 Pseudomonadota bacterium | reverse complement strand
ACCTGGCGCTGGTGCTGCTGATCCTCTGGGCCTTCAGCATGGGCGTGTACTCCTCTGCCACCAGCATGCCGTAGAGCCTGCACAACGCCTCCATCGCGGTGGTCGACGAGGACCGCTCGCAGCTTTCCGAACGCCTGATCCAGGCCTTCCAGCCGCCCTACTTCCGCCCCCCGGAGCGCATCGACCTGAGCCAGATGGATCGCGGCATGGATTCCGGGCGCTACACCTTCACCCTCAACATCCCGCCGGACTTCCAGCGCGACGTGCTGGCCGGACGCAGCCCGGCGATCCAGCTCAATGTCGACGCCACCCAGGTGAGCATGGCCTTCACCGGTGCCGGCTACATCCAGAGCATCGGCGTCAGCGAAGTGGCCGAGTTCGTCCGTCGCTACCGTGGCGAACTACAGCAGCCGGCCGAGCTGGCCGTGCGCGTGGCGTTCAACCCCAACCTGACGCGGGCCTGGTTCGGCTCGGTGATGGAGGTGATCAACCAGATCACCATGCTGTCGATCATCCTCACCGGCGCGGCGCTGATTCGCGAGCGTGAGCACGGCACCGTCGAGCACCTGCTGGTGATGCCGGTGACGCCGCTGCAGATCATGCTGGCCAAGGTCTGGTCGATGGGGCTGGTGGTGCTGACGGCTGCAGCCCTGTCGCTGCTGCTGGTGGTCCAGGGCTGGCTACAGGTGCCGATCGAAGGTTCCATCGCCCTGTTCCTGACCGGGGCAGCGCTGCACCTGTTCGCCACCACCTCGATGGGCATCTTCTTCGGCACCGTGGCGCGCTCGATGCCGCAGCTGGGTCTGCTGATCATCCTGGTGCTGCTGCCGCTGCAGATCCTCTCCGGCGGCACCACCCCGCGCGAAAGCATGCCGGAGCTGGTACAGCAGATCATGCTGGCGGCGCCGACCACGCATTTCGTCGCGCTGGCCCAGGCGATTCTCTATCGCGGTGCGGGGTTTGCGATCGTCTGGCCGTACATGCTGGCCATCGCCGGCATCGGCACGCTGTTCTTCGTCGCGGCGCTGAGGCGCTTTCGCAACACCCTGGCGCAGATGGCCTGAAGAAACCGTAGGAGCGGCTTCAGCCGCGAATCGCTTTGGCGTTCACCGCTGAAGCAGCGCCCGCACGCGAAGTGGATTCGCCGCTACTGAATAATCAGGTTGTTGAACAGCAAGTCTTCGACGATGGGCTTGCCCTCTTCGCCATTGATCGCGTCCTGCACCTTCTTCAACGCTTCCAGGCGCAGGTTCTCACGGCCATCGGGGGCATTGATGGTCTCGCTGGTCTGGGCCGAGAACAGCATCACCATCTGATGGCGGATCAGCGGTTCATGCTGCTTGAGCTTCTCCTCGGCCTCGGTGCCGGTGACTCGCAGCGACACATCGGCCTTGAAGAACTTGAGGCGGTTGCCCTGATCCGCCAGATTGCCGATCAGCGCCGGAAACAGGTTGTGATAAATCGTCGTAGGCGCCTCTTCCTTCTTCTCAGAAGAGGCCAGGGCAGGCAGGCAGATCGACAGGCTCAGCAACAGGGCGGTCAACAGTTTCACGTTCGGCACTCCATCGGGGATGTGCCTAGCATAGCCATCCACAGGCCAGCACCCAAGCCCGGCGCTTATGCCGACCTATCAGGCTGCGGCATGCTCGTTGACCCTCAGCGGGCGCTTTCTACACTGCATGGCACCCTGCAAGAGGAATGACCTTGATGAAAGCCCTGCTGTGCAAAGCCTTCGGCCCTGCCGACACCCTGGTACTGGAAGACCTGCCGAGCCCCGAACCGAAGAAAAACGAGGTGCTGATCGAGGTGCAGGCCGCCGGGGTCAACTTCCCCGATACGCTGATCATCGAAGGCAAGTACCAGTTCAAACCGCCCTTCCCCTTCGCCCCGGGCGGCGAGGTAGCCGGCGTGGTCAAGGCCGTGGGCGAGAAAGTCAGCCGCCTGCGCGCCGGTGACCGGGTGATGGCGCTGACCGGCTGGGGCGGCTTCGCCGAAGAGGTCGCGGTGCCTGCCTACAACGTGCTGCCAGTGCCCAAGAGCATGGACCTGACCACCGCAGCCGCCTTCGGCATGACCTACGGCACCTCCATGCATGCCCTCAAACAACGCGCCAACCTGCAGCCCGGCGAAACCCTGTTGGTGCTCGGCGCCTCGGGCGGCGTCGGCCTGGCCGCGGTGGAAATCGGCAAGGCCATGGGCGCAAAAGTGATCGCTGCGGCGAGCAGCGCCGAGAAGCTGGAAGTGGCGCGCAACGCCGGCGCCGACGAACTGATCAACTACAGCGAGCAGAGCCTCAAGGACGAGGTGAAGAAGCTCACCGGCGGCCAGGGCGTCGACGTGATCTACGACCCGGTGGGCGGCCCGCTGTTCGAGGAAGCCTTCCGCAGCATCGGCTGGAATGGCCGCTTCCTGGTGGTGGGTTTCGCCGCTGGCGGCGGCATCCCGGCCCTGCCGGCCAACCTGCCACTGCTCAAGGGCGCCTCCCTGGTCGGCGTATTCTGGGGCTCCTTCGCCCAGCGCCAGCCGCAGGACAACGCCGAGAACTTCCAGCAGCTGTTCGCCTGGCATGCCGAAGGCAAGCTCAAGCCGCTGGTGTCGCAGACCTTTCCGTTGGAGCGTGGTGGCGAAGCGATCAATGCACTCGGCCAGCGTAAAGCGGTGGGCAAGGTGGTGGTGACTGTGCGATAGCAGTGCGTAGGGCGGGTGCAACCCGCCGAATCAATCAGTGGCGGGTTGCACCCGCCCTACCACTATGAACGCGGCGCGTAGGCGAACACGTCGGCGCGCATCTGGTGCGCGTCCATCCCCGCTTCGACCAGCGCATCGAGCGTGGCGTAGACCATCGCTGGCGAGCCGCTGGCATAGACGTGCAATGCCTTGAGATCCGGGAAATCCTCGCGCACCGCTTCGTGCAGCAGGCCGCAACGGCCCTGCCAGCCACATTGGTCGCTGACCACCTGATGCAGGCGCAGGTTGTCGAGCTGCTGCCACTCGGCCCAGTGCGGCAGCTCGTAGAAATCCTCGGGTCGACGTGCGCCCCAGTACAAATGCACCGGATGGGCGAACCCCGCCGCGCGGCAATGCTCGATCAGACTATGCATCTGACCCATACCGGTGCCGGCGGCGATCAGTACCAGCGGTCCATCGGGCAGGTCAGCAAGATGAGTGTCGCCGTAAGGCATCTGCACGCGCGCCATGCCGGTTGCACGCAACTGCTCCAACAGGGCGATGCTGCTGTCCTCGCGGGCGAGGATGTGCAACTCCAGATCACGCCCGGCATGTGGCGCCGAAGCCAGTGAGAACGCCGCCATCTCACCATCCGGACGCTGCAATAGCAGGTACTGCCCGGCGTGATAACGCGGCGCTTTGCCGGCCGGGGTGCGCAAGCGTATGCGGAACACGTCGCCGCCAACTTCCTGGCATTCGACCACCTGGCAGCTCAGCTCGCGCACTGGCAGCTCGCCCGGCGCCAGCACACCGTCCCAGTGCAGCACGCAGTCTTCCAGCGGCTCGGCCAGGCAGGTGAACAGCTCACCATGGTCCAGCTCCACGCCGTTCTGCCTGACACGGCCTTCAACCAGCAGCGCAGCGCAGATATGGCAGTTACCGTTGCGACAGCTTTGTGGGCAGTCATAGCCCAGGCGCCGGGCGCCATCGAGAATGCGTTCGCCCGGTTGCAGGGCGAGGGTGACGCCGGAAGGTTGCAGGGTGACGTTCATCAATAGCAAAAAAGGGGACAGGGTTCAGCTCAATATAGGAGCAAAAAAGGGGACAGATTTATTTTTCGGAATTACGCCTCGGCCTGCCCTGACCTCGTAACTCAACCCGCACACCTTGGATTCTTTCTATCTCATCCACGAAACGGGCACTGCCGGTTAGCTGCCCCCTCTGCAGCGCAGCACGAATCAAATCAATCTCACCTGATGGAACGGCTTGTCGCATGAATTCCATGTAACGGATACGACGCCTTTCAGGCGTGTCGCCAAGTGCGACGAAGCAAGGGTCTATGTCCAGCCAATCGCTGTCCGACTGGTCCGTTACCCGCGTCCGATAGCTCGACCAAGGATAATCACCCGCCTCGGCAACCATACGGGCTCGAACCGGGTTCAGCTCAATATAGCGACAGCAGGCAAGCAAGTAGGTGTCTGACTCAACTACGCTGGACTTGTAGCGACTCTCCCAGAGAGTGCCGGTGCGCCCCTCCAGACGATTTCGATAG
>JAEYXX010000052.1 GCA_023431055.1 Pseudomonadota bacterium | reverse complement strand
TGCGTTGGCAATACTGCGTTAAAAACAGCCTCAAAATGCTCATTTACAGCACGTAAACTGCGCTTTTTCGGCTGTTTTCGCCTTGTCTTGCCTGCCTCGCCTACGTTTTTCAACGGCCTGCTAGGTCTTGGCTCCTGCGTCCTCGTTCAGAGGCGCAGGTGAGGCTGATCAGCCAAATCCACGGCCATTTCCTCCCATCCTCTTGTTCGCAAAGTCGCCCGGTTGCTTAATCGGGCGACTGCCGAGGAGTGCGCCCATGACCAGCTTTCCCAACGAGCAAACGCCCGCCATGGCTTCGCCGGCCGAACTGCGTGCGCTGATCGAAAGTCGTCGCGCGGTACGCCGCTTCACCCCCGAACTGGTGCCGGACGCGGTAATTCGTGATTGCCTGGAGCTGGCCGTGCTGGCACCGAATTCCTGCAACCTGCAGCCCTGGAGCTTTCAGGTGATTCGCGATGCGGCGCTGCTGGCGCAGCTGCACCCGGTATGCATGAGCCAGAACGCCGCCCGTGCACCTTTGATCATCGCCGTTCTGGCGCGGCCGGATACCTGGCGTCAGGCCTGTCGCAACATCATCGAGCAGTGGCCGGAAGCCGAGGTGCCGGCGCGCATCCGCCGCTTCTATAGCAAGACCGCGCCGTTCCAGTACAACCAGGGCCCGCTGGGCTTGCTCGGCCTGTTCAAGCGGCAGCTGGTGCGCCTGGTGGGGCTGCGCAAGCCGCTGATGCGCAAGCCCAATAGCAAGGCCGACATGCGCCTGTGGGCGGTGAAGTCCACTGCGCTGGCGGCGGAGAACCTGATGCTCGCCTTCCAGAGCCACGGCTATGCCACCTGTCCGATGGAAGGATTCGATGAAGTGCGCCTGCGTCGCGTGCTGGATATTCCGCGTCAGGCCATTCCGATCATGCTCCTGGCCGTCGGGCGCGAGGGCGAGAAGGGTGTGTATAACCCGCGCCTGCGCTTTCCGCTGGAGCGGCAGGTGATCTGGCGCTGATCTGGGTCAAGTCGTCGTCTCTTGAATACGGCGTAATCGTCCTTATCTAGTCTGCATCTCAGCGAGTTTCTTTTTTTCGGGGATGTTGTCCCGGCTCGCCATTCTGGAGGAAGGACATTTATGCGTATCGATCGTTTGACCAGCAAGTTGCAACTTGCACTTTCCGACGCCCAATCCCTGGCCGTGGGCATGGACCACGCCGCCATCGAACCGCTGCACCTGATGCAGGCCTTGCTGGAGCAGCAGGGCGGCTCGATCAAGCCGCTGCTGATGCAGGTGGGCTTTGATATCAATAGCCTGCGCCAGGGCCTGACCCGCGAGCTGGATCAGCTCGGCAAGCTGCAGAATCCCACCGGTGACATCAACCTGTCGCAGGACCTGGCTCGCCTGCTCAACCAGGCCGACCGCCTGGCGCAGCAGAAGGGCGACCAGTTCATTTCCAGCGAGCTGGTGCTGCTCGCCGCCATGGACGAGAACACCAAACTGGGCAAGCTGCTGCTTGGCCAGGGCGTATCGAAGAAGGCGCTGGAAAATGCCATTGCCAACCTGCGTGGCGGCCAGGCGGTCAATGACCCCAATGTCGAGGAATCGCGTCAGGCGCTGGACAAGTACACCGTCGACCTGACCAAGCGCGCCGAGGAGGGCAAGCTCGATCCAGTGATCGGCCGTGACGACGAGATCCGCCGCACCATCCAGGTGCTGCAACGCCGCACCAAGAACAACCCGGTGCTGATCGGTGAGCCCGGTGTGGGCAAGACTGCCATCGCCGAAGGCCTGGCGCAGCGCATCGTCAATGGTGAGGTGCCCGATGGCCTCAAGGACAAGCGCCTGCTGTCGCTGGACATGGGCTCGCTGATCGCCGGTGCCAAGTTCCGTGGCGAGTTCGAGGAGCGCCTGAAAGCCGTGCTCAACGAGCTGAGCAAGCAGGAAGGGCGCATCATTCTGTTCATCGACGAGCTGCACACCATGGTCGGCGCCGGCAAGGCCGAGGGCGCCATGGACGCCGGCAACATGCTCAAGCCGGCCCTGGCCCGTGGCGAGCTGCATTGCGTAGGTGCCACCACGCTGGACGAGTACCGCCAGTTCATCGAGAAGGACGCCGCGCTGGAGCGCCGCTTCCAGAAGGTGCTGGTGGACGAGCCGAGCGAGGAAGACACCATCGCCATCCTGCGTGGCCTGAAAGAGCGCTACGAGGTTCACCACGGCGTGACCATTACCGATGGCGCGATCATCGCCGCGGCCAAGCTCAGCCACCGCTATATCACCGACCGTCAGCTGCCGGACAAGGCCATCGACTTGATCGACGAGGCGGCCAGCCGCATCCGCATGGAGATCGACTCCAAGCCCGAGGAGCTGGACCGCCTGGATCGTCGGCTGATCCAGCTGAAGATCGAGCGTGAGGCGCTGAAGAAGGAAGACGACGAGGCGACCAAGAAGCGCCTGGTCAAGCTGGAAGAAGATATCGCCAAGTTGGAGAAGGAATACGCCGACCTGGAAGAAATCTGGAAGTCGGAGAAGGCCGAGGTTCAGGGTTCGGCGCAGATTCAGCAACGCATCGAACAGGCCAAGACCGAGCTGGAAGCCGCGCGGCGCAAGGGCGACCTCAACCGCATGGCCGAGCTGCAGTACGGCGTGATCCCGGATCTGGAGCGCAGCCTGCAGATGGTCGACCAGCACGGCAAGAGCGAGAACCAGCTGCTGCGCAACAAGGTCACCGACGAGGAAATCGCCGAGGTCGTGTCCAAGTGGACCGGCATTCCGGTAAGCAAGATGCTCGAAGGCGAGCGCGAGAAGCTCTTGAAGATGGAAGGGCTGCTGCACCAGCGCGTGATCGGCCAGGACGAAGCGGTGGTGGCCGTGGCCAACGCCGTGCGCCGTTCCCGCGCAGGATTGGCCGACCCCAACCGGCCGAGCGGCTCGTTCCTCTTCCTCGGCCCGACCGGGGTGGGCAAGACCGAGCTGTGCAAGGCGCTGGCCGAGTTCCTCTTCGATACCGAGGAGGCGCTGGTGCGCATCGACATGTCCGAGTTCATGGAGAAGCACAGCGTCGCGCGTCTGATCGGTGCGCCGCCCGGCTATGTCGGCTACGAAGAGGGCGGTTACCTGACCGAAGCGGTACGTCGCAAGCCTTACTCCGTGGTGCTGATGGACGAGGTGGAGAAGGCTCACCCGGATGTGTTCAATGTGCTGCTGCAGGTGCTCGAAGACGGTCGCCTGACCGACAGCCATGGCCGCACCGTGGACTTCAAGAACACCGTGATCGTGATGACCTCCAACCTCGGCTCGGCGCAGATCCAGGAGCTGTTCGGCGACAAGGAAGCGCAGCGCGCGGCGGTGATGGACGCGGTGAGCAGCCACTTCCGTCCCGAGTTCATCAACCGTATCGACGAGGTGGTGGTATTCGAGCCGCTGGGCCGCGAGCAGATCGCCGGCATCGCCGAGATCCAGCTCAAGCGTCTGCGTGGTCGCCTGGCCGAGCGCGAGCTGAGCCTGGAACTGACGCCGGAGGCATTGGACAAGCTGATCGCTGTCGGTTACGACCCGGTCTATGGTGCGCGCCCGCTCAAGCGTGCGATCCAGCGCTGGATCGAGAACCCGCTGGCGCAGCAGATACTCTCTGGCGATTTCGCCCCGGGGGCCGTGGTGCATGCCAAGGTGGCGGACGACGAGATCGTCTTCGCCTGATCGTGCTCGATGTAAAAAGAAGGCCCGCCAAATCGGCGGGCCTTTGCTTTTGTAGCCCGGATGAAATCCGGGGGAGTCGGCGTCAGGTTTTCCCGGATTGCATTCGGGCTACGGTGCAACGCGTTTCGTGTAGGAGCGGCTTCAGCCGCGATTTTCCTCGTTCGCGGCTAAAGCCGCTCCTACATAAAGGTTCAGCGTCTTAGCAGCAATTGCCCCAATGCTTCTTCTTCGAGGTATGCCCGATGCCGGGGTTGAAGGTGTTGGTCGGATCCAGTTCGCGGTAGAACCCGGCCAATGCCGGTTTGGCCACGTAGAGATGGCCGACGTTGTGCTCGGCTGGGTATTCGGCGCGGCGTTCGTCCAGCAGCTTCCACATGGCATGTTCCATGGCGAGCGGGTCATTGCCCTTCTTGACGATGTAGTCCTGGTGGAACACATGGCAGAAGAAGTGCCCGTAGTAGAGCTTGTGGATGATCCTATCTTCCAGTTCCTGCGGCAGCGTTTCGACCCAGTCACGGTCGTTGCGGCGCAGGGCGATATCCAGGGCGAGGATATCCTCGACGCTGCTGCGGTGCGCCTCGCGGTAGCGGATCGCGGCGCCGGCGACGGCGAAGCGATGCAGGAAGGCCTTGCGTCCCTCATCGGCATCGCATTCGAAATAGGCGCCGCTGTCGCTGCCGGTGAAATACTCGCTGAGGAAGGCACGGGTCTGCTCCAGTGTGTCGTTGGAGACCCGCACCAGCAGGTGATGCTCGTAGCGATCGCGGTACTCGCGCATGCGCGCCGGCAGGTGGCTGGGCAGCAGGTTCATCAGTGCCTGGATCACCTTGTCGGTCACCCCGCGCAGGCCGAAGCGCTCGAAGAAACCGTCGACCCGGCTCTTCATGGCGAAGGCGGCCGGCACCTTGGCGGTGCCGAATTTATCGATCACCAGGAAGGTGTCCTTGCCGTATTTCTCGCCGATATCGAAGGCCGTGCGATGAATGTACTCACCGGCAATCGGCAAGCGCGGCAACTTGGCTAGCAGGTGGCGGCGCACTTCAGTGAGGTCGTGCGGGTCGTTGCTGCCGATGTAGAACACCGTGCTCGGCTCTTTCGGGAAGGTATCCAGGCGCACGGCGAACAGGCACAGCTTGCCGGCCGAGCCGGAAGCTTCGAACAGACGAGACGGGTCGGCGTTGAAGCGCGCCGGGGTGTCGGCATCCACGTCGCGCACGTGCTCGCCGTAACGCGCGTCGGAAGCCTTGGCATGTTCTTCGTTGCGCACCTGCTGCGGCGTGTAGTCGCCGTTCTGCAGGCGGGTGAGGATTTCCTCGTGGTTATCGCCCAGGTCGATCCCTAGGTGGTTGACCAACTCCAGCGAGCCGTCATCTTTCACCTGCGCATACAGCGCCAGCTCGGTGTAGGCCGGGCCGCGGCGTACCAGGGCGCCGCCGGAGTTGTTGCAGATGCCGCCGAGCACCGAAGCGCCGATACAGGACGAGCCGATTACCGAATGCGGTTCGCGATTCAGCGGCGCCAGTGCCTGCTCCAGGCGATCCAGGGTGGCACCGGGCAGACAGACTACCTGCTGGCCATCGTTGATCAGCTGCACGCCAGTGATGCGCAAGGTGCTGATCAGCACGATCTCGCGGTCGTAGTCGTCGCCGTCCGGTGTGGAGCCACCGGTCAGGCCGGTGTTGGCCGCCTGCATGATGACGATACGATCAGCCGCCACCGCCGCCTGCAGGATGCGCCACTGCTCCAGCAGCGAGCCTGGGCGTACCACCGCCAGGACATTGCCCTCACCGGTGCGATGGCCCTTGCGAAAACGCCGCGTGGCTTGCTCGTCGGTCAGCACATGGCTGCTGCCGACGATCTGGCGCATCTGCGCCAGCAGGGCTTCACGGGTGATGGTGGTTGCGGCAGCTGTCATGGGATCAGCGCTCCTTGACCAGCAGATCCGAGGTGATCTCGGCGATGGACTTGGCGCCAGTCAGGACCATGGCCACGCGCATTTCCTTCTCGATCAGATCGAGCAGGTTGCTCACACCGGCGCCACCGGCTGCCGCCAGGGCGTAGATGAAGGCGCGGCCGAGCAGCACGGTGTCGGCGCCTAGAGCAATCATGCGCACCACGTCCAGGCCGGTGCGGATGCCGGAGTCGGCGAGGATCTTCAGCTCGCCCTTGACGGCATCGGCGATGGCCGGCAGCGCCCGGGCGCTGGACAGCACGCCGTCGAGCTGGCGTCCGCCGTGGTTGGAAACGATGATGCCATCGGCACCGAAGGTCACCGCGTCGCGGGCATCTTCAGGGTCGAGGATGCCTTTGATCACCATCGGGCCGTCCCAGAAATCGCGGATCCATTCCAGGTCTTTCCAGGAGATCGACGGGTCGAAGTTGGCGCCCAGCCAGCCGATGTAGTCGGCCAGGCCGGTCGGGTTGCCGCGGTATGCGGAGATGTTGCCCAGGTCGTGCGGCTTGCCCATCAGGCCGACGTCCCAGGCCCACTGCGGATGAGTCATGGCCTGCAGCATGCGGCGCAGCGCCGCGTTCGGGCCGCTCATGCCCGAGTGGGCATCGCGATAGCGCGCACCGGGTACGGGCATGTCGACGGTGAACACCAGGGTCGAGCAGCCGGCCGCCTTCGCGCGCTCCAGGGCATTCTTCATGAAGCCGCGATCCTTCAGCACGTAGAGCTGGAACCACATTGGCCGGTCGATGGCCGGCGCGACTTCCTCGATCGGGCACACCGAAACGGTGGACAGCGTAAAGGGAATGCCTTTGGCTGCTGCGGCCTTGGCCGCCTGCACTTCACCGCGACGGGCATACATGCCGGTCAGGCCGACCGGAGCCAGGGCGACAGGCATGGACAGCTGTTCGCCGAACAGCTCGGTGGACAGGCTCAGGTCGGACATGTTCTTCAGCACCCGCTGGCGCAGTTCGATGTCCGACAGGTCGGCAACGTTACGGCGCAGGGTGTGCTCGGCGTAGGCGCCGCCGTCGATGTAGTGGAACAGGAAGGGCGGCAGCTTGCGCTGCGCGGCGGCGCGATAGTCGGTAGAGGCAGAAATGATCATGGGCTCATCCTGTTACTGAAAAGAGAAAGCGTAGCCTGACGGAAAATGCCCCGACAGGGTCGGGGCGCTTTCGCGTGACGAGGTTCAGTGCACCAGCGGGTCAGTCACACCCAGCACGTAGATCGCGATCATCGCGATGATGCCGGTGAACAGCACGTAGTACAGCGTCGGCCAGATGGTCTTGCGCAGGGTGCTGCCTTCGCGCCCGAGCAGACCGACGGTGGCCGAGGCAGCAACCACGTTGTGAATCGCCACCATGTTGCCGGCCGCTGCGCCGATGGCCTGAACGGAGACGATCAGTGCGCTGGAGATACCCAGGCTGCTGGCTACGCCGAATTGGAACTGGCTGAACATCATGTTGCTGACGGTATTGGAGCCGGCGATGAAGGCGCCCAGTGCGCCGATACTTGGCGCCAGCAGCGGATAGATCCCGCCAACGCTGTCGGCCACCCAGCGCGCCATGAGGATGGGCATGCTGGCCAGCTCGGCGCCATTGACGCCGGAGTTGATCAGGATGCGTACCATCGGCACGGTGAACAGCAGCACGAAGCCGGCGCTGAGCAGCACGCTGGACGATTCCTTCACCGCCTTGCCCAGGTCACGTGCTTTCATGCCATGCAGGAAGAAGGTGGCCAGCACCACGGCCACCAGAATACCGCCCGGCAGGTACAGCGGCTGGAAATTGGCACTGACACCGGCCTCGCCGAGCAGATCGGGGAAGTTCACCACCACGGCTTTCAGTGCATTACCCACTTCCGGGAATACGCGGCTGATTACCAGCAGGGCGCCAACCAGTACGTAGGGCAGCCAGGCACGCAGCGCGCTCATGGGCTTGGCGGTCAGCTCGTCCAGTTTCATCTCGACACTGCCGAGCCACTCGCTTGGCCATTTGTCCGCCGGCGCGAAGTCCCAGGTCTTCTTCGGCACCAGGAAGCCAAAACGCGCGGCGCTGGTGACGATGGCCAGGCCGATCAGGCCGCCCAGCAACGACGGGAATTCCGGACCAAGGAAAATACCGGTAGCCGCGTAGGGCAGTACGAAAGCCAGGCCAGCGAAGATGGCAAATGGCAGCACTTCCAGACCCGCTTTCCAGCTTTTTTCCTGACCGAAGAAGCGTGTCAGCATCATGACCATGATCAGTGGCATGACCACACCAACGGTGGCATGAATGATCGCTACCTGGCTGGTGATCAGCTGCAGGAATTGCCCCCAGGACGATCCCTGTTCGACCAGTTGTGCGCCAATGCTCGCGGTATCCAGGCCGGTGTTGATGCCAACGATGATCGGCGTACCGACCGCGCCGAAGGAGACCGGCGTGCTCTGTACCAGCATGCCCATCAGCACCGCGGCCATGGCCGGGAAACCGATGGCCACCAACAGCGGAGCGGCGATGGCCGCCGGCGTGCCGAAGCCCGAGGCACCTTCGATGAAGCAGCCGAACAGCCAGGCGATGATGATGGCCTGGATGCGGCGGTCAGGGCTGATGGTGGTGAAGCCGGCACGAATCGCGGTGATGCCGCCGGAGTGCTTGAGGGTGTTCAGCAGCAGGATCGCGCCAAAGATGATCCACAGCAGGCCGAGGGTGATCAGCAAACCCTGCACGGTGGAAGCCAGAACGCGGTTGAGGGTCATGTCCCAGGCGAACAGGCCGACAGCGGCAGTCACCAGGTAAACCAGCGGCATGGCGTGTTTGGCCGGCCAGCGCAGACCGATCAACAAGATTGCAGCAAGCAGGATCGGCGAGAACGCCAGCAGGGCGAGAATTCCGTTGGACATCAGGGCTTACTCCACACGAGTGCGCGTCTGGCGCGGCAGGGATGAGGCGTTATCGAACAGGCTTGCAGCGCGTATGGCTGTCATGGCGAAACCTCGATGGCTTGTTGTTCTTGTTGGTTAAATTGGTAAGACCAATTTACAAAGCAGCGGGCTCAGGTTAAAAGTTGCTCAATAGGCTGTCAAATCGAGATGCTAAGACTTTGGTCGTATAGTGCTGGCTTGTTCAGTCAGGATGGGCGCTATAGGCTTGCGCCATGAGGCTTGAGGCCTGGTCAAACCAATGGAGACGCGGGTGATGGAAGTAGGTTTGGTGCGGCAGCGGCGTCTCTCCGATGACATCGTTGCGCAACTGGAGACGATGATTCTCGAAGGCACCTTGCGTGCCGGCGAGAGGCTGCCCGCCGAGCGAGCGCTGGCAGAGCAGTTCGGCGTTTCCCGACCCTCCCTGCGCGAAGCGATTCAGAAACTGGTGGCCAAGGGGCTACTGGTCAGCCGCCAGGGTGGCGGCAACTACGTGGCCGAAACACTTGGCTCGACCTTCAGCGATCCGCTGCTGCAGTTGCTGGAGAACAAGGAGGATGCGCAGCGCGATCTGCTGGAGTTTCGCCATACGCTGGAAGGCTCTTGCGCCTACTATGCGGCCCGGCGAGCGACCGAGATCGACCGGCAGCGCCTGACCGAGGCGTTCGAGGCGTTGCAGGATTGCTATACGCGGGCCGGCAAGGTTACGCGTGCAGAGGAGGGCGCTGCCGATGCGCGTTTCCACCTGGCGATTGCAGAGGCCAGTCATAATGCCGTTCTGCTGCACACCATTCGTGGTCTGTTCGACCTGCTCAAGCGCAACGTGGTGACCAATATCGGTGGCATGTATGCCCAGCGCGAAGAGACCCGTGACATGCTGATCGCTCAGCACCGTGCGCTGTACGAGGCGATCATCGAAGGGCGTGCGGAGGACGCGCGCGATCTGTCCAACCAGCACATCGATTATGTGCAGGAAGTGCTCTCGGAAGTTCAGCTGGAAGCCCAGCGCGTGGCGCGCGCGCAAAGGCGGTTGGGGATATAGGCGGCAGGCTAAAAGCTAAAAGCGGGTAGGGCATTCCGCTGTGCCAGCTTTGCCTGCAGCGTGAGGCCTGCAGCCGCTTTCAGTCTTCCTTGCCCTTGCTGCGCATGGCGCGCTGGACTTCGCGGTTGGCGTCGCGCTCTTTCTCGACATGACGCTTGTCGAAGTCCTTCTTGCCCTTGGCCAGGGCGATCTCGCATTTGACCAGGTGCTGCTTCCAGTACAGCGACAGGGCCACGCAGGTGTAGCCCTTCTGCTGCACGGCGCCGAACAGCTTGTCCAGCTCGCGCTTGTGCAACAGCAGCTTGCGTGTACGGATCGGGTCGGCGATGACGTGAGTGCTGGCGGTTTTCAGCGGGGTGATATGCGCCCCCATCAGCCAGGCCTCGTCGTCCTTGAGCAGCACGTAGCTGTCGACCAGCTGAGCCTTGCCGGCGCGCAGGCTTTTCACTTCCCAGCCGGCCAGGGCGACGCCCGCCTCGAACTTCTGTTCGACGAAGTAATCGTGCAGCGCCTTCTTGTTCAGCGCGATGGTGCCTTGAGGATGTTTCTTTTGCTTAGCCATAGGGCGCGCATTATAGGGAGTCGCCCACGCCTGCGCCATGGGGCTTACCGCGCCAAACTTGAGCCCATGCCGCTAATCTCCGACAATGCGCGATCTTTTTTCCCGCAGTATGGGGTCTTGGCCGCAATGGCGAGCGACAAAATTTCAATTCACGGTGCCTGGGCCAGTCGCTGGGTGTTCATTCTGGCGGCCACCGGGTCGGCGGTCGGCCTCGGCAATATCTGGAAGTTCCCCTACATGACGGGCGTCTACGGCGGCGGTGCGTTCGTCGTGATGTACCTGTTCTGCATCGCCCTGGTGGGCGTGCCGATCATGCTGGCGGAAACCCTGATCGGTCGCCGTGGCCGGCAGAGCCCGGTCAACGCGATGAGGAGCCTGGCCATCGAAGCCGGTGCCTCCAGGCGCTGGTCGCTGGCCGCACTGATGGGCATGGTCGCCGCACTGTTGATCCTGTCCTTCTACAGCGTGGTGGCGGGCTGGTCGCTCGATTACATCCTCGGTATGGGTCGCGGCGACTTCACCGGCATCAGCGCCGATGGCGCCGGCGCGGCGTTCGGCGGGCTGACCTCCGATCCCTGGCGACTGACCCTGTGGCACAGCCTGTTCATGCTGGGGACCGCATTCGTCATCGCCAAAGGTGTGGTGGCCGGACTGGAGCGCAGCCTGCGCATCATGATGCCGCTGCTGTTCGTGCTGCTGCTGGTACTGCTGGGGTACAGCTTCACCACCGGGCATTTCCGCGAAGGTTTCGATTTTCTCTTCCACTTCGATCCAAGCAAGGTGCAGGACGGCATTCTCGCTGCCATGGGCCATGCGTTCTTTACTTTGAGTGTCGGCGTCGGCTCGATCATGGTCTACGGCGCCTATATGCCGAAGAAGGCCTCTATTGGCGCCACCGTGCTCACCGTCGGTCTGCTCGATACCCTGGTGGCGCTGACCGCGGGTCTGGCCCTGTTCCCCATCGTCTTCGCCGCCGGCCTGGAGCCAGGCGGTGGCCCCGGGCTGATGTTCGTTACCCTGCCGATCGCCTTCGGCAATATCGCCTTCGGTCAGGTGATGGGGCTGGTGTTCTTCGTGCTGGTGGCGGTGGCCGCCTGGAGTTCGTCGATCTCCATGCTGGAGCCGGCCGTGGCCTACTTCGTCGAAAAAACCGGGCGCAGCCGTACCCAGGTAACCGCTGTACTGGCTCTGTTCTGCTGGGTTTTCGGCATGGGCACGGTGCTCTCGTTCAACCTCTGGGCTGATGCCAAGTTCTTCGTCTTCGCCGAGGATGGCTTCCATCTGCTGCAGTGGGGCGCCGAGGGCGGCAAGACTTTCTTCGACAGCATCGATTACCTCACCAGTCGCATCCTGTTGCCGCTGGGTGGCCTGTCCTTCGCCCTGTTCGCCGGCTGGGTGCTGAGCCGCGACGCCGTGCGCGAAGAGCTGGCGATCAAGAGCCCGCTGCTGTTCAATCTGGCTCTCTGGCTGATTCGCGTCGTGGCGCCAATCGGCGTGCTGATCGTATTCATCGCGGAGCTGAGCAAGTAAATGACTACTCGAATCCAGCGCTCGGCGTTGCTGCCATACCCGGCGAAGGCGCTGTTTGACCTTGTCAACGATGTGGCCAGCTACCCGCAGTTTCTGCCCTGGTGCAGCGCCAGCGAGGTGCTGGAGGTCAGCGAGACGCACATGCTGGCCAGCCTGGAAGTGGCCAAGGGCGGCATCGGTCAGCGCTTCGTTACCCGCAATGCGCTACTGCCCGGGCAGCGCATCGAGATGAACCTGCAGGAAGGGCCGTTCTCCAGTCTCAATGGCGTCTGGGAATTCAAGGCGCTGGGTGACAAGGCCTGCAAGATCAGTCTGGACCTGACATTCGACTACGCCGGGCCACTGGTACGTGCCACGTTGGGCCCGCTGTTCAACCAGGCGGCCAATACCATGGTCGACGCCTTCTGCCAACGAGCCAAGCAGCTGTATGGATAAGCCAAGCATCGCCATCGAAGTGGTCTACGCCCTCGCCGAGCGGCAGAAGCTTCTGCGTTTGTCGGTGCCGGTCGGCACCACGGTGCGTGAGGCGGCATTGCGCTCCGGCATGCAGCAGTTCTTTCCCGAGCTGGACCTGAATCAGGCGCCGCTGGGCATCTTCGGCAAGGCGGTAAGCAAGCCGGAAGAGCGTGTGTTGGAGGAGGGCGAGCGAGTCGAGATCTATCGGCCGCTGATTGCCGATCCGAAGGAAGTACGCAAACAGCGTGCGGCTAAAGCCAAGGCGCGGGAAGAGGGAGAGGAGTCAGCCTGACTTCCGCTAGCAGGCTGTTGAAAAACCACCTGCGTTGCCATCGCTGCGTTAAAAACAGGCTCGTGCGCGAGTCCGAGCTAGGCGCCCCCATCAAAATGCTCATTTACAGCTCGTAAAGTCGAGCGCGACTCCGACCGTTTTTCGCCTGTTGTTGCAGGGCCGCCATCGGTATTGCACTGGCTGCCTCGCCTACGCTTTTCAACGGCCTGCTAGGCTGCTCGGCAGGGCGCAGATATGAAAAAGCCCGGATCGCTCCGGGCTTTTTCGTGTCCGCGTGTTACTGCGGATCGGTGTCCAGCGGCTCCGGTGTCGGAACCGGGACGGTCTCGACCTGATCCACTTCGCGCTGTATCTGCTCCAGCAGCGAGCCGGGTGCCGGCGGAGTATCTTCCTGCGGCTTGGCTTGCGGCTGTGCGCTGCTGGTGTCGCCGCTTTCACCCATGATCGCCTGGTCACGGCTGACGCCTGGCATGAAGTCGCCGGCCAGGCCGACCAGTTGATCGCTGCCATCGAACACCAGGCTGACGCGCTCCTGGAAGCGCTGGCCGCCACCGGGCTGGATGCTGTAGAGGTAATCCCAGCGATCGGCATGGAAGGTGTCGGTGATCAGCGGGTTGCCCATGATAAACCGCACTTGGCGCCGGGTCATTCCAGGGCGCAGCTGGTCTATCATGTCCTGTGTCACGACATTGCCCTGTTGAATGTCGATCTTGTAAACCCCGGGGAATGAACAACCGGCGAGTGCGAAGAGCCCGGTCAGCGACAGGCTGGTCAGCAAGAGCTTGGTTTTTTGCATCGGAGGGTGACTTCCACTATCTTGGGCAACTTGAACCCCGGATCATACCCGTATTGAAGGGTGCTGCGAAGCAGCATCCATGAGAAAGCATACCATGGTTGAAAATAACGAACTGCGCAAAGCTGGACTGAAGGTGACTCTGCCACGAGTCAAAATCCTGCAGATGCTCGACAACGCCGAGCACCGCCACATGAGCGCGGAGGATGTCTACAAGGCGCTGATGGAGGCTGGCGAAGACGTTGGCCTGGCCACCGTTTATCGCGTGCTAACCCAGTTCGAGGCCGCCGGCCTGGTGGTGCGTCACAACTTCGATGGCGGTCATGCCGTGTTCGAGCTGGCCGACAGCGGCCACCACGACCATATGGTCTGTGTCGATTCTGGTGAAGTGATTGAATTCTTCGACGCCGAGATCGAGAAGCGCCAGAAGGAGATCGTCAAGGAACACGGTTTCGAGCTGGTCGACCACAATCTGGTGCTGTACGTACGCAAGAAGAGCTGATCCTTCTGCGGCAATCAAAAAGGCGACCCTCGGGTCGCCTTTTTGCTTTGTCGTGGCCTGGATGCAATCCGGGTGGCTTGGTGCTCCCGGATTGCATCCAGGCTACGTTGCTTCAGGCGGCCTGAGCGCTGGTGACCATCTTGCGGGCGTGAGCCAGGGATTCCTCGGTCAGGTCGACGCCACCGAGCATGCGGGCTATTTCCTCGACGCGGCCGCTCTCGTCCAGCTTGCTCACGGCGGTAGACGTGGCATCTTCGCCGCGCCGCTTGTGCACGAACAGATGTTGATGGCCCTGCGCAGCGACTTGCGGCAAGTGGGTGACGCATAGCACCTGACCGCGCTCGCCGAGGCGGCGCAGCAGTTGCCCGACCACTTCGGCGGTCGGGCCGCCTATACCGACGTCCACTTCGTCGAATACCAGGGTCGGTACACGCGAGGTCTGCGCGGTGATCACCTGGATCGCCAGGCTGATACGTGACAGCTCACCACCGGAGGCCACCTTGGCCAAGCCGCGTAGCGGCTGGCCGGGGTTGGCGCTGACCAGGAATTCCACCATTTCCAGGCCACTGGCATGTGGTTCTTCGCTGCTCATGGCCTGGAGCTGGATGTTGAAGCGGCCGCCAGGCATGCCCAGCGCCTGCATTTCCTGCTCCACTGCAGCGGCCAGGCGCTCGGCAGCCTTGCTGCGCAGTGTGCTGAGCTCGGCGGCTTTCTCCTGGTAATGGCGCTCATAGGCGGCCAGCTCTTCGGCCAGGCGTTCACTGGCCTGGTCGTCGGCATTCAGGCCTTCAAGCTCCTCGAACAACTGTTGCTGCAAGGCGGTCAGCTCGGTGGGTTGGATGCGATGCTTGCGCGCCAGGGTATAGATGGTGTCCAGGCGTTCTTCGAGAAACTGCTGGCGCTCGGGGTCGGCGTCGAAGTGATCGACGAAGCGGTTCAGCTCGCCGACGGCTTCTTCCACCTGAATCTGTGCGCTGGCCAGCAGGTTGCTCGCTTCGCCGAGCGCACCCCCCTGGCCGCCGAAAGCACCGAGACGGTTGAGGCTGGCGGTGAGTGCCGACAGCACGTTGCCGGCATCGCTCTCGCTGCACAGGTCGAGCACCTGGCGGCAGGCGCCGAGCAGCGCCTCGGCATTGCTCAGGGCCTTGTGTTCCTGCTCCAGCTGTTCCAGTTCGTTGTCGCCAAGGGCAAGGTTCTCCAGCTCTTCCAGCTGATAGCTGAGCAACTGGTGGCGCGCGCGTTGTTCGTCACCCTGGCTGGAGATGCGCTCCAGCTCGTTGCGCGTCTGCTTCCAGCGCTGCGCGGCCAGCTGCACCTGGCGCGCCAGTTCCTGGCTGCCGGCATACTCGTCGAGCAGGCGGCGGTGGGTGTCGGTCTTGAGCAGCGACTGGTGCTCGTGCTGGCTGTGGATGTCGATGATCAGCTCGCCGATGGCCTTGAGGTCGGCCTGCGGGCAGGGGCTGCCGTTGATGTAACCACGCGAGCGGCCTTCGGCGGTGATCACCCGGCGCAGGATGCACGGGCCGTCGCTGTCCAGGTCGCGCTCGGCGAGCCAGGCGCGCGCTTCGGGAATCTCCGCCAGGTCGAAGCTGGCGAGAATGTCCGCCTTGTCGGCTCCGGGACGCACCACGCCGCTGTCGGCGCGATCACCCAGGCACAGGCCGAGAGCATCGAGCATGATCGACTTGCCGGCACCGGTCTCGCCGCTGATGGCGCTCATGCCGGCATCCAGCTCGAGGTCGAGGTGGTCGACGATGGCGTAGTTGTGAATGGACAGGTGCACCAGCATGGCGAACGCTCCCGAATTGATGTCTGGTTATTTATACAGTGTTTTTTCTTTTCCTGGCAATCCTCCCTATCGCCCCTTGAAAGCTGGGGATTTGGCTCCATATAGGCGGCAGGTGCGCGAGCCGGACTCGCGCCGTTTCATTCGAGAGGAGATAGGCATGGCTGACGAACAGAACCTGGACACGCAGAACCCCGAGACTCAGGCGGCTGAGAACGCTGCGCCGAGCGACGATCTGGCGGCTCGCGTGCAGGCCCTGGAAGAGCAGCTGGCGGCAGCGCAGGATCAGTCGCTGCGCGTAGCGGCCGAGCTGCAGAACGTGCGCCGTCGCGCCGAGCAGGATGTCGAGAAGGCGCACAAGTTTGCCCTGGAGAAATTCGCCAACGATCTGCTGCCGGTGGTCGACAGTCTGGAGCGTGGTCTGGAGCTGTCCAGCCCGGACGACGAAGCCATCAAGGGCGTGCGCGAGGGTATGCAACTGACCCTCAAGCTGTTCCTCGACACCCTGGCGCGTCATCAGCTCGAAGCGATCGACCCGCATGGCGCTCCGTTCAATCCAGAGCATCACCAGGCCATGGCGATGGAGGAGAGCACCCACGTCGAGCCGAACTCGGTGCTCAAGGTGTTCCAGAAGGGTTATCTGCTCAACGGTCGTCTGCTGCGTCCGGCCATGGTCGTGGTCAGCAAGGCGCCGACCACCCCGCCGCCGTCCATCGACGAGCAGGCTTGAAATTTTCGGGGGCGACCCCATTTCTGAGTCAAGCGTTTTAGTGCTGCCGGCGCCTGTGAAACGAGGCGACGGAAAAATCAAAGTTTCGGGAGAATTTTCATGGGCAAAATCATCGGTATCGACCTGGGGACCACCAACTCCTGCGTCTCCATTCTGGAAAACGGCAACGTCAAGGTGCTGGAGAACGCCGAAGGCGCTCGCACCACGCCGTCCATCATCGCGTACGCCAACGACGGTGAGATCCTGGTTGGCCAGTCGGCCAAGCGTCAGGCTGTCACCAACCCGCACAACACCCTGTATGCGGTCAAGCGTCTGATCGGTCGTCGTTTCGACGAGGACGTGGTGCAGAAGGACATCGGCCTGGTGCCTTACAAGATCACCAAGGCTGACAACGGTGACGCCTGGGTCGAAGTGAACGGCCAGAAGATGGCACCGCCGCAGATCAGCGCAGAAGTGCTGAAGAAGATGAAGAAGACCGCCGAGGACTACCTGGGCGAGCCGGTGACCGAAGCGGTGATCACCGTTCCGGCCTACTTCAACGACAGCCAGCGTCAGGCCACCAAGGACGCTGGTCGTATCGCCGGTCTGGATGTCAAACGCATCATTAACGAGCCGACCGCGGCGGCGCTGGCCTATGGCATGGACAAGGCCAAGGGCGACCACACCGTGATCGTCTATGACCTGGGTGGCGGTACCTTCGACGTGTCGGTGATCGAGATCGCCGAAGTCGATGGCGAGCACCAGTTCGAAGTACTGGCCACCAACGGTGACACCTTCCTCGGTGGTGAGGACTTCGACATTCGCCTGATCGATTACCTCGTCGACGAATTTAAGAAAGAAACCGGCATGAACCTCAAGGGCGATCCGCTGGCCATGCAGCGCCTGAAGGAAGCCGCCGAGAAGGCCAAGATCGAGCTGTCCTCGAGCCAGCAGACCGACGTCAACCTGCCGTACATCACTGCAGACGCGACCGGTCCGAAGCACCTGAACGTGAAGATCTCCCGTTCCAAGCTCGAATCGCTGGTCGAGGATCTGGTGCAGCGCACCATCGAGCCGTGCCGCACTGCGCTGAAGGACGCCGGTATCGACGTCAGCAAGATCGACGACGTGATCCTGGTCGGCGGTCAGACCCGTATGCCGCTGGTGCAGAAGACCGTTGCCGAGTTCTTCGGCAAGGAGCCGCGCAAGGACGTCAACCCGGACGAAGCCGTGGCCATGGGCGCTGCCATTCAGGGCGCGGTACTGGCTGGTGACGTCAAGGACGTGCTGCTGCTGGACGTCTCCCCGCTGACCCTGGGTATCGAAACCATGGGCGGCGTAATGACCGCGCTGATCGAGAAGAACACCACCATCCCGACCAAGAAGTCGCAGGTGTTCTCCACCGCTGACGACAACCAGAGCGCCGTGACCATTCACGTGCTGCAGGGCGAGCGTAAGCAGGCTGCGCAGAACAAGTCGCTGGGCAAGTTCGATCTGGCCGAGATTCCGCCGGCTCCGCGCGGCGTGCCGCAGATCGAAGTGACCTTCGATATCGATGCCAACGGCATCCTGCACGTGTCCGCCAAGGACAAGGCCACTGGCAAGCAGCAGTCCATCGTGATCAAGGCCAACTCCGGTCTGTCCGAGGAAGAAATCGAGCAAATGGTGCGTGACGCCGAGGCCAACGCCGAGGAAGACCGCAAGTTCGAAGAGCTGGCCACTGCGCGTAACCAGGGTGATCAGCTGGTGCATGCCACCCGCAAGATGCTCACCGAGGCCGGCGACAAGGCCACTACCGACGAGAAGACGGCCATCGAGAAGGCCATCGGCGAGCTGGAAGTTGCCGTGAAGGGCGACGACAAGGCGGCCATCGAAGCCAAGATGAATGCCCTGTCCGAGGCCACCACGCCGCTGGCGCAGAAGATGTACGCCGAACAGCCGCAAGGTGGTGCCGCGCAGGCTGACGCCGGCGATGCCAAGGATGCCGGTGACGACGTGGTCGACGCTGAGTTCGAAGAGGTCAAGGAGAACAAGTAAGGGATGCGGCCTGCTCAGCGGGCCGCCTCTTCTTTACGCTCCACCGTCGCTCGCGACGGGCAGGATTCGCCGCGCGGGAGCCTTCTCCCGCGTCGGCGTATCTGGAGCTCACGAATCTGAGAGTGCAGCACAACTATGGCAAAACGTGATTATTACGAGATCCTGGGGGTCGAGCGCGGCGCCAGCGAGGCCGAGCTGAAGAAGGCCTATCGACGCCTGGCGATGAAATATCACCCGGACCGCAACCCGGACGACAAGGACGCCGAAGAGAAATTCAAGGAGGCCAACGAGGCCTACGAAGTGCTCTCCGACGCCAGCAAGCGTTCGGCCTACGACCAGTACGGCCACGCCGGGGTCGACCCGCAGATGGGCGGTGGCGGCGGAGCCGGTTTTGGTGGCGCCAACTTCTCCGACATCTTCGGCGACGTGTTCAGCGACTTTTTCGGCGGCGGCCGTGGCGGTTCGCGCGGCGGTGCTCAGCGTGGCAGTGACCTGCGCTACACCCTGGAGCTGGATCTGGAAGAAGCGGTGCGCGGCACCACCGTGACCATCCGCGTGCCGACCCTGGTCGGCTGCAAGACCTGCGATGGTACCGGCGCCAAGAAGGGCACCAGCCCGGTCACTTGCACAACTTGCGGTGGTATCGGTCAGGTGCGCATGCAACAGGGCTTCTTCTCCGTGCAGCAGACCTGCCCGCGTTGCCACGGCAGCGGCAAGATGATCACCGACCCCTGTGGCAGCTGCCATGGCCAGGGCCGAGTGGAAGAGAGCAAGACGCTGTCGGTAAAGGTGCCGCCAGGCGTCGATACCGGTGATCGCATTCGCCTGTCCGGCGAAGGTGAGGCTGGTGCGCATGGCGGCCCGGCCGGTGACCTCTACGTGGTGGTCAACGTCCGTGAGCATGCGATCTTCCAGCGCGACGGCAAGCACCTGTACTGCGAAGTGCCGATCAGCTTCGCCGATGCGGCGCTGGGTGGCGAACTGGAAGTGCCGACCCTCGATGGTCGGGTCAAGCTGAAGATTCCGGAAGGCACCCAGACCGGCAAACTCTTCCGCCTGCGTGGCAAGGGCGTGGCCCCGGTGCGCGGTGGGGCGGCGGGCGATCTGATGTGCCGGGTGGCGGTGGAAACGCCGGTCAACCTGAACAAGCGTCAGCGCGAGCTGCTCGAGGAGTTCCGCAAGTCGCTGCAGGGCGACGACTCCCACTCGCCCAAGGCCAGTGGCTGGTTCGAGGGCGTGAAGCGCTTCTTTGGTGACGTATAACCACGGCTGCAGGCTGCAGGCGGTGGGCTTCAAGCCTTTCGCCTGCGGCCTGAGGCCTGCAGCCTGGAGCTGATTTTATGCAACGTATTGCAGTGATGGGCGCCGCCGGGCGCATGGGCAAGACCCTGATCGAGGCGGTGAGTCAGGCCGAGGGCGCCAAGCTCAGCGCCGCCATCGATCGCGCCGACAGCAGCCTGATCGGCGCCGATGCCGGTGAGCTGGTCGGTCTCGGCAAGATCGGCGTGACCCTGGCGGGTGATCTGGCAGCGGTACTCGATGATTTCGACGTGCTGATCGACTTCACCCATCCCTCGGTGACGCTGAAGAACCTGGAAGTCTGCCGCCAGGCCGGCAAGGCCATGGTAATCGGCACCACCGGCTTCACTGTCGAGGAAAAGCAGCAGCTAAGCGAAGCGGCCAAGCAGATTCCGATCGTTTTCGCCGCCAACTTCAGCGTGGGCGTCAACCTGTGCCTGAAGCTGCTGGATACCGCTGCTCGTGTGCTGGGCGATGATGTGGACATCGAGATCATCGAAGCCCACCACCGGCACAAGGTCGATGCACCGTCCGGCACGGCGCTGCGCATGGGTGAAGTGGTCGCTGATGCGCTGGGGCGTGATCTGCAGAAAGTGGCGGTCTATGGCCGAGAAGGCCAGACCGGTGCGCGTGAGCGCGAGACCATAGGTTTTGCCACCGTGCGTGCCGGCGATGTGGTGGGTGATCACACCGTGCTGTTCGCTGCCGATGGCGAACGCGTGGAGATCACCCACAAGGCCTCCAGCCGCATGACCTTCGCCAAGGGGGCGGTGCGTTCGGCGCTGTGGCTGCAGGGGCGTGATGCCGCTCTGTACGACATGCAGGACGTGCTGGGTCTGCGCTGAGGCGAATGTGTGACTGAGGCGTCTTATCGGGTGGACCGAAAAAGGGTTTTCCTGTAAGCTTCCTGTTTTAGTGTGTCCACTAAAAGTTACGCAGAATGGTTCAAATAAAAAAGCGGGATGACCTTCACACGTCATCCCGCTTTTTTACAACCTGCGTTTGCTTCAAGCCTTGATCGAGACGGAGGTCTTCTTGACTAAGCCAGCCCCCAAACCTGCCATTTTGGCCCTTGCTGACGGCAGCATTTTTCGCGGCGATTCCATCGGGGCCGATGGCCAGACGATCGGAGAGGTGGTGTTCAACACCGCCATGACCGGCTATCAGGAAATCCTTACCGATCCATCCTATGCCCAGCAGATCGTTACCCTGACCTACCCGCACATCGGCAACACCGGTACCACGCCGGAAGATGCCGAGTCCTGCAGCGTCTGGGCTGCTGGCCTGATCATCCGCGACCTGCCGCTGATCTCCAGCAACTGGCGCGACAAGCAACCACTGGACGAGTATCTGAAGGCCAATGGCACCGTCGCCATCGCCGGTATCGATACCCGTCGCCTGACCCGCATCCTGCGCGAGAAGGGCTCGCAGAACGGCTGCATCCTCACTGGCGCCGATGCCACCGAAGAAAAGGCACTGGAGCTGGCACGCAGCTTCCCGGGCCTCAAGGGCATGGATCTGGCCAAGGAAGTGACCTGCGCCAGTGCCTACGAGTGGCGCTCCAGCGTTTGGAACCTGGAAAGCGACAGCCACCCGCTGGTCCCGGCCGAGGAGCTGCCGTACCACGTGGTCGCTTACGACTACGGTGTGAAGCTGAATATCCTGCGCATGCTGGTCGCCCGCGGCTGCCGCCTGACCGTGGTGCCAGCGCAGACGCCGGCCAGCGAAGTGCTGGCCCTGAATCCTGACGGTGTGTTCCTCTCCAACGGTCCTGGCGACCCCGAGCCGTGCGACTACGCGATCAAGGCGATCAAGGAAATTCTGGAAACCGACATCCCGGTATTCGGCATCTGCCTGGGCCACCAGTTGCTGGCCCTGGCCTCCGGTGCCAAGACCCTGAAGATGGGCCACGGCCACCATGGCGCCAACCACCCGGTACAGGATCTCGACACTGGCGTGGTGATGATCACCAGTCAGAACCACGGTTTCGCCGTGGACGAGAGCAGCCTGCCGAGCAATGTGCGTCCGATCCACAAGTCGCTGTTCGATGGCACCCTGCAGGGCATCGAACGTACCGACAAGGCCGCCTTCAGCTTCCAGGGTCACCCCGAAGCCAGCCCAGGCCCGCACGACGTTGCGCCGCTGTTCGACCGTTTCATCAATGAAATGGCCAAACGCCGCTAAGCCCCGCCGAGCAGAGAATTCGAGAAGACCATGCCAAAACGTACAGATATCAAAAGCATCCTGATCCTCGGCGCCGGCCCCATCGTCATCGGCCAGGCCTGCGAGTTCGACTACTCCGGCGCCCAGGCCTGCAAGGCGCTGAAGGAAGAAGGTTTCCGCGTCATCCTGGTGAACTCCAACCCGGCCACCATCATGACTGACCCGGCCATGGCCGACGCCACCTACATCGAGCCGATCAAGTGGGCCACCGTGGCCAAGATCATCGAGAAGGAGCGGCCGGACGCGCTGCTGCCGACCATGGGCGGGCAGACCGCGCTGAACTGCGCGCTGGACCTGGAGCGCCACGGCGTGCTGGAAAAGTTCGGCGTCGAGATGATCGGTGCCAACGCCGACACCATCGACAAGGCCGAAGACCGCTCGCGCTTCGACAAGGCCATGAAGGACATCGGCCTGGCCTGCCCGCGTTCGGGTATCGCCCACAGCATGGAAGAAGCCTACGGCGTGCTGGAACAGGTGGGTTTCCCCTGCATCATCCGCCCGAGCTTCACCATGGGTGGCACCGGCGGCGGCATCGCCTACAACCGTGAAGAATTCGAGGAAATCTGCGCCCGTGGTCTGGACCTGTCGCCGACCAACGAGCTGCTGATCGACGAATCGCTGATCGGCTGGAAGGAATACGAGATGGAGGTGGTCCGCGACAAGAAGGACAACTGCATCATCGTCTGCTCCATCGAGAACTTCGACCCGATGGGCGTGCACACCGGCGACTCCATCACCGTCGCGCCGGCGCAGACCCTGACCGACAAGGAATACCAGATCATGCGCAACGCCTCCCTGGCGGTGCTGCGTGAGATCGGCGTGGAAACCGGCGGCTCCAACGTGCAGTTCGGCATCTGCCCGAACACCGGACGCATGGTGGTGATCGAGATGAACCCGCGCGTGTCGCGTTCCTCGGCACTGGCCTCCAAGGCCACCGGCTTCCCCATCGCCAAGATCGCCGCCAAGCTGGCTGTCGGTTACACCCTCGATGAGCTGTCCAACGACATCACTGGCGGTCGCACCCCGGCCTCGTTCGAGCCGGCCATCGACTACGTGGTGACCAAGGTTCCGCGCTTCGCCTTCGAGAAGTTCCCCAAGGCCGACGCCCGCCTCACCACCCAAATGAAGTCCGTGGGTGAAGTCATGGCCATCGGCCGTACCTTCCAGGAGTCGGTGCAGAAAGCCCTGCGCGGTCTGGAAGTCGGCGTTGCCGGCTTCGATCCGAAGCTCGACCTGAACGATCCGGAAGCCGAAAGCACCCTGCGCCGCGAGCTGACCGTGCCCAGTGCCGACCGCATCTGGTATGTGGCCGATGCCTTCCGCGCCGGCAAGAGCGTGGCCGAAGTGTTCGAGCTGACCCGTATCGACGAGTGGTTCCTGGTACAGATCGAGGATCTGATCAAGGACGAGGCGACCGTGCAGACCCTGGGTCTGTCCGCTATCGACTACGACCTGATGTTCAAGCTCAAGCGCAAGGGTTTCTCCGATGCGCGTCTGGCCAAGCTGCTGGGCGTTTCCGAGAAGAGCCTGCGTGCTCACCGCCACAAGCTGAAAGTGCTGCCGGTGTACAAGCGCGTGGACACCTGTGCCGCCGAATTCGCCACCGACACCGCCTACATGTACTCGACCTACGAGGAAGAGTGCGAGGCCAACCCGTCGAGCCGCGACAAGATCATGATCCTCGGCGGAGGTCCGAACCGTATTGGCCAGGGCATCGAGTTCGACTACTGCTGCGTACACGCGGCGCTGGCCATGCGTGAAGATGGTTACGAGACCATCATGGTCAACTGCAACCCGGAAACCGTCTCCACCGACTACGACACCTCCGACCGCCTGTACTTCGAGCCGGTGACCCTGGAAGACGTGCTGGAGATCGTCCGCGTCGAGCAGCCCAAGGGCGTCATCGTGCAGTACGGTGGCCAGACCCCACTGAAGATCTGCCGCGCCCTGGAAGAAGCCGGCGTGCCGATCATCGGCACCAGCCCCGAGGCCATCGACCGCGCCGAAGACCGCGAGCGCTTCCAGCAGATGGTGCAGCGCCTGAACCTGCGTCAGCCGGCCAACGCCACTGCGCGCAGCGAAGACGAAGCCCTGGCCCTGTCGAAGAACATCGGTTATCCGATGGTGGTGCGTCCGTCCTACGTATTGGGCGGTCGGGCGATGGAAATCGTCTACCAGGAAGAAGAACTCAAGCGCTACATGCGCGAGGCGGTGAAGGTGTCCAACGACAGCCCGGTGCTGCTGGATCGCTTCCTCAACTGCGCCATCGAGGTGGACGTGGATGCGGTCAGCGACGGCGAAACCGTGGTGATCGGCGCCATCATGCAGCACATCGAACAGGCCGGCGTGCACTCCGGTGATTCCGCCTGCTCGCTGCCGCCGTACTCGCTGCCGGCGCACATCCAGGACGAGATCCGCGAACAGGTCAAGAAAATGGCCCTGGAACTCGGCGTGGTCGGCCTGATGAACGTGCAGATGGCCGTGCAGGGCGAGGACATCTACGTCATCGAAGTGAACCCGCGTGCCTCGCGTACGGTGCCGTTCGTTTCCAAGTGCGTCGGTGAATCGCTGGCCAAGGTGGCCGCGCGCGTCATGGCCGGCAAGACCCTGGCCGAAGTGGGCTACACCCAGGAAATCATCCCGCCGTTCTACAGCGTCAAGGAAGCGGTGTTCCCCTTCGCCAAGTTCCCGGGTGTTGACCCGATCCTCGGCCCGGAGATGAAATCCACTGGCGAGGTCATGGGTGTCGGTGACAGCTTCGGCGAAGCCTTCGCCAAGGCCCAGCTGGGTGCCAGCGAGATCCTGCCGAATTCCGGTTGCGCCTTCATCAGCGTGCGTGAGGACGACAAGGCCGAGGCCGTTCAGGTCGCGCGCGATCTGGTCAGCCTGGGCTTCGAAGTGGTCGCCACTGCCGGCACCGCCAAGGTGATCGAGGCTGCCGGCCTGCCGGTACGCCGCGTGAACAAGGTGACCGAAGGTCGTCCGCACGTGGTCGACATGATCAAGAACGACGAAGTCACCCTGATCATCAACACCACCGAAGGCCGTCAGTCCATCGCTGACTCCTACTCCATTCGTCGTAACGCTCTGCAGCACAAGATCTACTGCACCACCACCATCGCGGCTGGGCAGGCGGTCTGTGAGGCGCTCAAGTTCGGTCCCGAGAAGACCGTGCGCCGGCTGCAGGATCTGCATGCAGGAATCAAGGCATGAACAAGTACCCCATGACCGTCCAGGGCGCTCGCGCCCTGGAAGAAGAGCTGGCGCACCTGACCAAGGTGCGTCGCCCCGCACTGAGCCAGGCGATTGCCGAGGCTCGTGAACTGGGCGACCTCAAGGAAAACGCCGAATACCATGCCGCGCGTGAAGAGCAGGGCATGGTCGAGGCGCGGGTGCGTGATATCGAAGGTCGTCTGCAGAACGCGGTGATCATCGATGTCACCACCATCGAGCACACCGGCAAGGTGATCTTCGGCACCACGGTGGAAATCGCCAACGTCGAAACCGACGAAAGCGTGACCTACCAGATCGTTGGCGAAGACGAAGCCGACATCAAGCAGGGCAAGATCTCCGTCGGCTCGCCCATCGCCCGTGCCCTGGTGGGCAAGAGCGAGGGTGACGTGGTCGGCGTGCAGACTCCCAGTGGCCTGGTCGAGTACGAGATTGTCGAAGTCCGCCACATCTAAGGTGCAACAGCCGTCGCGGGCCGCTGCCGTCAGTTGGCAGCTGGCCCAGACTCTCTGGGTCGGCGGCTTGTGGTTGCTGCAATTCGTCATTTTGCCGGCCATAGGTCAGATCGGCCTGGCGCCGCTGCTGGTTCAGGAAATAGCAGCGAAGCTGTCTCCGCTGCTGGTTGGCCTGGCGGCTGTGTGCGTGGCGCTGCAGGCTTTTGCCCTGCTGCGCAGTGACGGGCTTTCGAGTCTGTTGCGGGATATGCGTGGGCAGCTCTTGTTGACCGTTGCGGTCATGGCCCTGAGTTATTTCGTCACGTTGTACCAGTGGCCGGAGGCCGAGTACTGGCTACGCTTCAGCTACCTGGTGATGGCATTCTGCGGGCTGTTGCTGGTGCTGCAGCCCGTGCCGGGCGCGGCAGCGAGGCGCTAGCGGCTGTTCTGTGGGGGCGAATTCATTCGCGATCAACGCGTGGCCTGGCCAGCTGTGACACGAACAAATCCGCTCCCGCGCCTGCTCAGCCCTGGTAGCGAATCACGTTGGACAGGTTGCGATTCGGCTTTGGGTTCTTGCGATAGAGCAGGGCGACCTTGCCGATCGACTGCACCAGTTCGGCGCGGCCGGCTTCGCACAGAGCGGCGATGGCAGCCTGACGATCCTCGCGTTCGGCGAGGCGCAACTGTACCTTGATCAGTTCGTGATCGTTGAGGGCGCGGTCCAGTTCGGCCAGCACGCCTTCGGTCAAACCGTTATCCGCCACGATCAATACAGGTTTCAGGTGGTGGCCGATAGATTTGAATTGTTTCTTCTGCTCTTGAGTGAGCGGCATAATCGTTAGTACCTAATTCGGTCTGGAAAACGGCGCCTATCTTACCCGAGCCCGCGCAGTTATTCATGACCCGTTGAGTTCGAGGTTTTAGTGGCACGTTCCAAGACCAGCCAGCGTTGGCTGAAAGAACATTTCGACGATCCTTACGTGAAGATGGCGCAGAAGGATGGCTATCGTTCGCGTGCCAGCTACAAGTTGCTGGAAATCCAGGAGAAGGATCGCATCCTGCGTCCCGGTATGACCGTGGTCGACCTCGGCGCTGCGCCGGGCGGCTGGTCGCAGGTCACCAGTCGAGTGATTGGCGACAAGGGGCGTCTGATCGCTTCAGACATCCTGGAGATGGACAGCATTCCTGATGTCACCTTCATTCAGGGTGATTTCACCGATGACGCGGTCTTTGCGCAGATTCTCGAGGCCATCGGCGAAAATCCGGTCGACCTTGTTATTTCCGATATGGCCCCCAATATGAGTGGGGTAAGAACCGCTGATCAGGCGCGCGCGATGTATCTGTGCGAGCTTGCGCTGGATCTGGCGGGCCGGGTTTTGCGACCTGGCGGTGACTTTCTGATCAAGATTTTCCAGGGCGAAGGTTTCGATGCGTACCACAAGCAGGTGCGCGAGACCTTCGAAGGTGCAGATGCGCAAGCCGCTGTCGTCGCGCGATCGTTCTCGTGAGCAATATCTGTTGGCGCGTGGCTTTCGTGGGTTATGAGTTGAAACTGGTGTTCGCCCTGTCGGTCTCAGTGGCAGAAACCTAATAAAGGGTTACAGACGGTGCCTGCGGGATGCGGGCGTTTGGTGTAAGTTAGGTCGGTATATCATTGGTCGTCATGGGAAGCCTGCTTCGCCACGAGGCCTGCTTCAGAGGGTAGCTAATTGAACGACATGGCAAAGAATCTGATTCTGTGGCTGATCATCGCGGCGGTGCTGGTTACCGTGATGAACAACTTTTCCAGCCCGAGCGAGCCGCAGACACTGAGCTACTCGCAATTCATCGAGCAGGTGAAGGAAGGGCGTGTCGAGCGCGTGACCGTCGACGGTTACGTGATCACCGGCAAGCGCACCGACGGCGAGGGCTTCAGGACCATTCGTCCGGCCATCCAGGACGGCGGTCTGATCGGTGACCTGATCGACAACAACGTGGTCATCGAAGGCAAGCAGCCCGAGCAGCAGAGTATCTGGACGCAGCTGCTGGTCGCCAGCTTCCCGATCCTGGTGATCATCGCCGTGTTCATGTTCTTCATGCGTCAGATGCAGGGCGGTGCTGGCGGCAAGGGCGGGCCGATGAGCTTCGGCAAGTCCAAGGCGCGCCTGCTCTCCGAAGATCAGGTCAAGACCACCTTCGCCGACGTCGCCGGTTGCGACGAGGCCAAGGAAGAAGTCAGCGAGCTGGTGGAGTTTCTTCGCGACCCGGGCAAGTTCCAGCGTTTGGGCGGTCGTATTCCGCGCGGTGTGCTGATGGTGGGTTCGCCGGGTACAGGTAAGACGCTGCTGGCCAAGGCCGTGGCCGGTGAGGCGAAAGTGCCGTTCTTCACCATTTCCGGTTCCGACTTCGTCGAGATGTTCGTCGGTGTCGGCGCCAGCCGCGTGCGCGACATGTTCGACCAGGCCAAGAAGCACGCGCCGTGCATCATCTTCATCGACGAGATCGACGCCGTTGGTCGCCATCGTGGCGCCGGCATGGGCGGTGGTCATGACGAGCGCGAGCAGACCCTCAACCAGTTGCTGGTGGAGATGGACGGCTTCGAGATGAACGATGGCATCATCGTCATCGCTGCCACCAACCGTCCTGACGTTCTTGACCCGGCGCTGCTGCGTCCCGGTCGCTTCGACCGTCAGGTAGTGGTTGGCCTGCCGGACATTCGCGGTCGCGAACAGATCCTGAAAGTGCACATGCGCAAGGTGCCGATGGGCGACGACGTCAATCCGGCGGTCATCGCCCGTGGTACGCCTGGCTTCTCCGGTGCCGATCTGGCCAACCTGGTCAACGAAGCCTCGCTGTTCGCCGCGCGTGCCGGCAAGCGCCTGGTGGAAATGAAGGAGTTCGAGCTGGCCAAGGACAAGATCATGATGGGCGCCGAGCGCAAGACCATGGTCATGTCCGACAAGGAGAAGCTCAACACCGCTTACCACGAGGCCGGTCACGCCATCGTCGGTCGCCTGGTGCCCGAGCATGACCCGGTCTACAAGGTTTCCATCATTCCCCGCGGTCGTGCCTTGGGCGTGACCATGTTCCTTCCGGAGGAGGATCGTTACAGCCTCAGCAAGCGCGCCCTGATCAGCCAGATCTGCTCGCTGTTCGGTGGCCGTATCGCCGAGGAAATGACCCTGGGCTTCGATGGTGTCACCACTGGCGCCTCCAACGACATCATGCGTGCTACCCAGTTGGCCAAGAACATGGTCACCAAGTGGGGCCTGTCCGAGAAGCTCGGCCCGCTGATGTACGCCGAGGAAGAGGGCGAAGTGTTCCTCGGTCGCAGCATGGGTAGCCAGAACAGCAATGTTTCCGGCGAAACCGCCAAGCAGATCGACGAAGAAGTACGTCGCATCATCGACGAGTGCTACGCCACGGCGAAGAAACTGCTGGTGGAGAACCGCGACAAGCTCGATGCGATGGCCGAAGCGCTGATGAAATACGAGACCATCGATTCCGAGCAGATCGACGACATCATGGGTGGTCGAGAGCCTCGCGAACCGCGTGGTTGGGATGGCGGTGGCGACTCCGGTACCCCGCAGGCCAAGGTCGATGAACCTAGTCGTCCCGAGAAGCCCATCGGTGGGCCAGCGGCCGAACACTAAGGTTCCCTATGTCTCGACAGCAACACCCGAGCCGGCTGCCCTGTGGCAGCCGGCTTCTTGATTTATCCCGTCCGCAAGTGATGGGTATCCTCAATGTCACTCCCGATTCCTTCTCCGATGGTGGTCGTTTCATCGCGCGCGATGCGGCCTTGCGTCATGCGGAGCAGATGGTCGCTGCTGGCGCGACGCTGATCGATATCGGTGGTGAGTCCACTCGGCCAGGCGCGCGAAGCGTTTCGCCGACCGAGGAACTGGAGCGCGTTGCGCCGATGGTCGAAGCCATCGCTCGTGAGCTGGATGTGATCATTTCCGTGGATACATCGACCCCGGCCGTCATGCGCGAAAGTGCAAGGCTTGGGGCGGGGCTAATCAACGATGTGCGCTCGCTGCAGCGTGATGGCGCTCTGGATGCGGCGGCAGACAGTGGTCTGCCTGTATGTCTGATGCACATGCGCGGCGAGCCGGGCAACATGCAGGACGATCCGCAATACCCGGATATCGTCACTGAGGTGCGTGACTTTCTCGTCGAGCGCATGGCCGCCTGTGCGACAGCCGGTATTCCCGCTGAGCGGATCCTGCTCGATCCGGGCTTTGGTTTTGCCAAGACCCTGGAGCACAATCTCGCCCTGTTCAAGCGCATGAGTGAGCTCTCTGCGTTGGGTCGGCCCTTGCTGGTTGGTGTTTCGCGCAAGAGCATGATCGGCAAGGTGCTCGGTCATGAGGTTGGCGGTCGCCTCTACGGCAGCCTGGCATTGGCTGCTCTGGCGTTGACCAAGGGCGCACATATTCTGCGTGTGCACGATGTCGCCGAAACGGTGGACGTGGTGCGCATGATCGCTGCGGTTGAAGCGGCGCAATAACAAGGAAAGCGTTATGGCTAGAAAGTACTTCGGCACCGACGGCATTCGTGGTCGCGTCGGCCAGTTTCCCATTACTCCGGATTTCATGCTCAAGCTCGGCTGGGCAGCTGGCATGGCGTTTCGCAAGCAGGGCAAGTGCCGCATCCTGATCGGCAAGGACACGCGTATTTCCGGCTACATGTTCGAGTCCGCCCTGGAGGCGGGGCTGGCTGCAGCGGGTGCTGACGTGCAGCTGCTCGGCCCGATGCCGACGCCGGCCATTGCCTATCTGACCCGCACATTCCAGGCCGATGCCGGTATCGTCATCAGTGCTTCGCACAATCCGCATGATGACAACGGCATCAAGTTCTTCTCCAGCGAAGGCACCAAGCTTCCGGATGATGTCGAGCTGATGATCGAAGAGCTGCTCGATCAGCCGATGACCGTGGTCGAATCTGCCGGAATCGGTAAGGCTTCGCGGATCAACGATGCCTCTGGGCGCTATATCGAGTTCTGCAAGGGCAGTGTGCCCAGTGGCACCAGCTTCAAGGGGCTGAAGATCGTCATCGATTGCGCCCATGGCGCTGCCTACAAGGTTGCGCCGAGTGTGTTTCGCGAGCTGGGTGCTGAGGTCCGGGTCATTTCGGCGCAGCCTGATGGCCTCAATATCAATGATGCTTGTGGCTCCACTCATATTGCGGCGCTGCAGGCTGAAGTGGTTGCGCAGCAGGCTGATCTGGGGATCGCCTTCGATGGTGATGCTGATCGCGTGCTGATGGTCGACCAATATGGTGCGGTGGTCGATGGTGATGAGCTGCTGTTCATCATTGCGCGTGATCTGCAGGAGCGTGGGCGGCTGCGTGGCGGTGTGGTCGGCACGCTGATGAGCAACCTCGGTCTGGAATTGGCCCTGGCCGATCTGAACATCCCATTCATTCGCGCCAATGTGGGCGATCGCTATGTGATCGCTGAATTGCTGGCGCGCAATTGGCAACTGGGTGGCGAGAACTCCGGGCATCTGGTGTGCTTCCAGCACACTACGACTGGCGATGCGATCATCGCGGCCCTCCAGGTGTTGATGGCGCTCAAGCGTCGCGGCCAGAGCCTGGTCGATGCGCGTAGCGATCTGAAGAAGTGTCCGCAGGTGCTGGTCAACGTGCGTTTCTCCGGTGCGCTCGACCCGCTCGAGCATCCTTCGGTGAAAGAAGCCTGCGCGCGCGTTACCGAGAGCATGGCGGGGCGCGGTCGGGTGCTGCTGCGCAAGTCCGGCACGGAGCCACTGGTTCGGGTGATGGTCGAAGGTGACGAGGAAAGTTCGGTCCGCGGCTATGCCGATGAATTGGCTAAGATTGTTGCTGAAGTCTGTGCTTGATTGAGCTTGCTACCGAGGGTGCTCTTGGGTAACATCTGCGCCCTCTTTGATCGACGAGGTAAAACATGCGTCGCCCCTTGGTCGCCGGTAACTGGAAAATGCACGGTACCCGCGCCAGCGTCGCAGAGCTGATCGAAGGGCTGTGTCAGCAAGACTTGCCCGCTGCTGTTGATGTCGCGGTTTTCCCCTCCAGTCTGCATATCGCTCAGGCCGTAGAAGGTCTGATTGGGAATGCGGTAAAAGTTGGGGCCCAGAACTGTGCGGCTCAGCTTGAGCAGGGCGCCTTGACTGGCGAATTGGCAGTGAGCCAGTTGCTTGATGGCGGTTGTGAGTTTGTGCTGGTTGGTCACTCCGAGCGTCGCCTGATTCTGGGTGAGAGCGACGAAGTGGTCGTGCGCAAGTTCGCGGCAGTGCAGGCGGCGGGGTTGACTCCCGTGCTCTGCGTTGGTGAAACCCGCGAGCAGCGTGAAGCGAATGCAACGCTGGGTGTGGTGGGTGGCCAATTGGCCGCAGTGATCGATGCGCTGAGTGTCGATGCGCTGAAGAACGCCGTAGTTGCCTATGAGCCCGTATGGGCCATTGGCACCGGGTTGACCGCTACGCCTGAGCAGGCTCAGGAAGTGCATGCAGCTATCCGCGCGCAAGTTGCGCAGCTCGATGCTGGTGTCGCGAGTGAGCTGAGAATTCTTTATGGCGGCAGTGTGAAGGCCGCCAGTGCTGCCGAGTTGTTCGGCATGCGGGATATCGATGGGGGGCTCGTGGGTGGTGCCTCTCTGAATGCGGATGAATTCGGTGCGATCTGTCGCGCTGCAGGAAACTGAAGAATGCTGGAAACAGTCATTGTTGTTCTGCACCTGCTGGGTGCGATCGGGATTGTGGTGCTGGTGCTGTTGCAGCAGGGTAAGGGCGCTGACGCGGGTGCGTCGTTCGGTTCGGGTGCTTCGGCAACTGTATTCGGAAGCCAAGGTTCCTCTACCTTTCTGAGTAAGTTTACTGGTATACTCGCCGCGGCTTTTTTCATTACCAGCTTGGGTTTAGCGTTCTTTGCTAAAGAAAAAGCTGATGCACTGACTCAGGTTGGTCTGCCAGATCCAGCGGTTCTGGAAGTTCAACAAAAACCGGCTGTCGAAGACGTGCCGGTGCTCGAAGAGCAAGCTCCAGCGTCCGATGCTTCGGACGTGCCGGAGGCTCCAGAGCAGTAATAGTTTTGCCGAGGTGGTGGAATTGGTAGACACGCTACCTTGAGGTGGTAGTGGCCATAGGCTGTAGGGGTTCGAGTCCCCTCCTCGGTACCATACTCAAGAAAGCCCGCAGTTCGCGGGCTTTCTTGTTGCTGGAGTGTTTGGTTGACCCCTGCAAGGGGGTGGCCGTATAATTCCGGCCCAGCTTTGACGCGGGGTGGAGCAGTCTGGTAGCTCGTCGGGCTCATAACCCGAAGGTCGTAGGTTCAAATCCTGCCCCCGCAACCAGTTTCAGAAGCCCCTTTTAAGGGGCTTTTTGTTAGCTGAAACACAGTGTCCGCAGCTTTATCGCGGGCAGACGGGATGGGCGTTTCGCCCATTTTTTATTTGCACAGCATGCACGAGGGCCGTTAAGTGTCGAGCAAGCTAGAACAGTTGCAGGCCTTGTTGGCCCCGGTAATCGAGGCGCTCGGTTATCAGTGTTGGGGCATCGAGTTCCTGTCGCAGGGGCGTCATTCGCTGCTGCGTGTCTATATCGATAAGGCCGACGGCATCCTGATCGACGATTGCGAGATCGTCAGCCGTCAGCTCAGTGGCGTACTCGATGTCGAGGACCCGATTTCCTCCGAGTACACGCTGGAAGTTTCTTCTCCTGGCATGGATCGCCCGTTGTTCACCCTCGAACAGTTTGCGGCGCATGTTGGGGAACAGGTGAAGATCAAGCTGCGTTCGCCTTTCGATGGGCGTCGTAACTTCCAGGGCCTCCTTCGCGGTGTGGAGGAGCAGGACGTGGTGGTTCAGGTGGATGACCACGAGTATCTGTTGCCGATCGACCTGATCGACAAGGCCAATATCATCCCCCGATTTGATTGAGATGCGGATTCTGCGTCGCTGCCGTGCTGCCGATTTTCGGTGCGGAGCGAGCGACACAGATGGCGCGAAGGTAGCGCGGCAGCGCACGAATGCAGCGCCAATGGCGTGAACGTGACGCGGATTGCGCATAACCAATGGATTGCGAAAGGCGAGGCGTACGATGAGCAAAGAAGTACTGCTGGTTGTTGAGTCGGTATCCAACGAGAAGGGTGTACCGGCCGGCGTGATTTTCGAGACGCTGGAGCTGGCTCTGGCGACCGCGACCAAGAAACGTTTCGAGGACGAAGTCGATCTGCGTGTGTCGATCAATCGTCAGAACGGTAGCTACGAAACCTTCCGTCGCTGGACCGTGGTTGACGAGTCCGAGTTCGAAGATCCGGCCTATCAGCTGACCGAAGACATGCCCCAGGCCGTCGAAGCCAAGGCCAAGATCGGTGACGTGCTCGAAGAAAAGGTCGAGTCCATCGAGTTCGGCCGTATCGCCGCGCAAACCGCCAAGCAGGTCATCGTGCAGAAAGTGCGCGAGGCCGAACGCGCTCAGGTGGTCGATGCCTACCGCGAGCGTCTGGGCGAGATCATCTCCGGTACCGTGAAGAAGGTCACCCGCGATAACGTTATCGTGGACCTGGGCAACAACGCCGAGGCCCTGCTGGCCCGCGAAGACATCATTCCGCGCGAGACTTTCCGTGTTGGTGTGCGTCTGCGTGCCCTGCTCAAGGAAATTCGTACCGAGAACCGCGGCCCGCAGCTGATCCTGTCGCGTACCGCGCCGGAAATGCTGATCGAGCTGTTCCGCATCGAAGTACCGGAAATCGCCGAAGGGCTGATCGACGTCAAGGCCGCCTCCCGTGATCCGGGTTCGCGCGCCAAGATCGCCGTGCGTTCCAAGGACAAGCGTATCGACCCGCAGGGTGCCTGCATCGGCATGCGCGGTTCGCGCGTTCAGGCCGTTTCCGGCGAACTGGGCGGTGAGCGCGTGGATATCGTGCTGTGGGACGACAACCCCGCGCAGTTCGTGATCAATGCCATGTCGCCGGCCGAAGTGGCTGCGATCATCGTCGACGAAGATGCCCATGCCATGGACATCGCCGTCGCCGAAGACAACCTGGCTCAGGCCATCGGCCGCGGCGGTCAGAACGTGCGTCTGGCCAGTCAACTGACCGGCTGGACTCTGAACGTGATGACCGAGGCGGACATTCAGGCCAAGCAGCAGGCAGAAACCGGCGACATCATGCAGTCCTTCATCGACGAGCTGGAAGTCGACGAAGAACTGGCCCAAGTCCTGGTCGAAGAGGGTTTCACCAGTCTCGAAGAGATTGCCTACGTACCCATGGAAGAAATGCTCAGCATCGATGGCTTTGACGAGGAGATCGTCAATGAGCTGCGTGCACGGGCCAAGGATCGTCTGCTGACCAAGGCGATCGCCAACGAGGAGAAGTTGGCCGATGCCCATCCGGCAGATGATTTGCTGGAGCTGGAAGGCATGGACAAGGCGCTGGCTCTTGAGCTCGCGCTGCGCGGCGTGATTACCCGTGAAGACCTGGCCGAGCAGTCGATCGACGACCTGCTCGACATCGACGGCATCGACGAAGAGCGTGCCGGCAAGCTGATCATGGCCGCTCGAGCCCATTGGTTCGAATAAGCGGTTGCGGCCTGAGGAGAAAGATGCATGACGCAAGTCACGGTGAAAGAACTGGCCAAAGTGGTCGACACTCCGGTTGAGCGCCTGCTGCAGCAGATGCGCGAAGCCGGCCTGTCCCACAGCAGTGCCGAACAAGTAGTGACCGATAGTGAGAAACAGGCCCTGTTGGCCCATCTCAAGAGCAGTCACGGCGACAAGGTCGAAGAACCGCGCAAGATCACCTTGCAGCGCAAGACCACCAGCACCCTCAAGGTTGCTGGCAGCAAGACCATCAGCGTTGAAGTGCGCAAGAAGAAGACCTTCGTCAAGCGCAGCCCGGAAGAGCTCGAAGCCGAGAAGCAGCGCGAGCTGGAAGCTCAGCAGGCTGCTGCCGAGGCCGAGCGCCTGAAGGTCGAGGAAGAAGCCAAGCGCAAGGCCGAAGAAGAGGCCAAGCGTCAGGCTGCCGCCGCTACCGAAGCCCCGGCACCTGCTGCCGCGCCGGCTCCGTCCAGCGAGCCAGTGGTTGCTGCGCCGGTCGTCGACGCCGAGCGCAAGAAAGAGGAAGTGCGTCGCCCCGAGAAGACGCGCAGTGACGAAGACGAGCGTCGTGATCGCAAGCACGCGCAGCACCGCCCGACCCTCAAGGAAAAGGCACCGGCTCCGCGCGTTGCACCGCGCAGTGTTGACGAAGAGAGCGACGGTTTCCGTCGTGGCGGTCGCGGCAAGGCCAAGATGAAGAAGCGCAACCAGCACGGCTTCCAGGCTCCGGCCGGTCCGGTGGTGCGTGAAGTATCGATTGGCGAGACCATCACCGTGGGCGAACTGGCCCAGCAGATGTCGGTGAAGGCCGCTGAAGTCATCAAGTTCATGTTCAAGATGGGCTCGCCTGCCACCATCAACCAGGTGCTGGATCAGGAAACTGCCCAGCTGGTCGCCGAAGAACTGGGCCACAAGGTCAAGCTGGTCAGCGACAACGCGCTGGAAGATTCCCTGGCCGAGTCGCTGAAGTTCGAAGGCGAGGCCATGTCCCGTGCGCCGGTGGTGACCGTAATGGGGCACGTCGACCATGGTAAGACCTCGCTGCTCGACTATATCCGTCGTGCCAAGGTGGCTTCCGGTGAGGCGGGTGGTATCACCCAGCACATCGGCGCCTACCACGTGGAAACCGATCGCGGCATGGTCACCTTCCTCGATACCCCCGGTCACGCCGCGTTCACCCAGATGCGTGCCCGTGGTGCCAAGGCCACCGACATCGTCATCCTCGTCGTCGCTGCTGACGACGGCGTGATGCCGCAGACCCAGGAAGCCGTGCAGCACGCGAAAGCGGCTGGCGTGCCGATCGTGGTTGCGGTGAACAAGATGGACAAGCCGGAAGCTAACCCGGACAACATCAAGAACGGTCTGGCCGCGCTGGACGTGATTCCGGAAGAGTGGGGCGGCGACGCGCCGTTCGTGCCGGTTTCCGCTAAGGCCGGTACCGGTATCGACGAGCTGCTCGAGGCCGTGCTGCTGCAGGCCGAGGTTCTCGAACTGAAAGCCACTCCGACCGCTCCCGGTCGTGGTGTGGTGGTCGAGTCGCGTCTGGACAAGGGCCGTGGCCCGGTGGCTACCGTGCTGGTTCAGGACGGTACCCTGCGTCAGGGCGACATGGTCCTGGTCGGCGTCAACTACGGTCGCGTGCGTGCCATGCTCGACGAGAACGGCAAGCCGATCAAGGAAGCCGGCCCGTCGATTCCGGTCGAGATCCTCGGCCTGGACGGCACGCCGGATGCCGGTGACGAGATGATGGTGGTGGCCGACGAGAAGAAGGCCCGCGAGGTTGCGCTGTTCCGTCAGGGCAAGTTCCGTGAGGTCAAACTGGCTCGTGCCCACGCCGGCAAGCTGGAAAACATCTTCGAGAGCATGGGCCAGGAAGAGAAGAAGACCCTCAACATCGTCCTCAAGGCCGACGTGCGTGGTTCTCTGGAAGCTCTGCAGGGTTCGCTCAGCACCTTGGGCAACGACGAAGTGCAGGTGCGTGTGGTCGGTGGCGGCGTCGGTGGTATCACCGAGTCCGATGCCAACCTGGCGCTGGCTTCCAATGCCGTGCTGTTCGGTTTCAACGTCCGTGCTGACGCCGGTGCGCGCAAGATCGTCGAGTCTGAAGGCCTCGACATGCGCTACTACAACGTCATCTACGACATTATCGAAGACGTCAAGAAGGCGCTCACCGGTATGCTCGGCAGCGATGTTCGCGAGAACATCCTGGGCACCGCGGAAGTGCGTGACGTGTTCCGTTCGCCGAAGTTCGGCGCTGTCGCTGGCTGCATGGTCATCGAGGGTACCGTCTACCGCAACCGTCCGATCCGCGTACTGCGCGAGGACGTGGTGATCTTCGAAGGCGAGCTGGAATCGCTGCGTCGCTTCAAGGATGACGTCGCCGAAGTGCGTAACGGCATGGAGTGCGGTATCGGCGTGAAGAGCTACAACGACGTCAAGGTCGGCGACAAGATCGAAGTGTTCGAGAAAGTCCAGGTGGCGCGGTCGCTGTAAGCGGCTTCAGGCTACAGGCGGCAGGCTTCAGGCAGTGCACCACGCACGGCTTGGCTTGCCGTTTGTTTTTGTGTTTCGGCCTGCAGCTTGAAGCCTGCAGCCTGTAGCGAGGTTCTATATGGCCAAAGATTACAGCCGTACCCAGCGTATCGGTGATCAGATGCAGCGCGAGCTGGCAGTGCTGATCCAGCGCGAAATCAAGGACCCGCGCCTGGGTCTGGTGACCATCACCGCCGTCGACGTGAGTCGCGATCTGTCCCACGCCAAGGTTTTCATCACCGTGATGGGCAAGGACGACGATGCCGAGCAGATCAAGCTCAATCTGGAGATCCTTGGCGAGGCCGCCGGTTATCTGCGCATGCTGCTGGGCAAGTCGATGAAGGTGCGTACCATCCCGCAGTTGCACTTCCACTACGACGCCAGCATCCGTCGTGGTGCCGAGCTGTCGGCGCTGATCGAGCGTGCGGTGGCGGAAGATCGCAAGCACCAGGACGGCAGCGAGGGCTAAGCGTGGCGCAGGTCAAACGTATTCGCCGCAAGGTCGATGGCATCATCCTGCTCGACAAGCCGCGCGGTTTCACTTCCAACGCGGCATTGCAGAAGGTGCGCTGGTTGCTCAATGCCGAGAAGGCCGGGCATACCGGTAGTCTCGATCCGCTGGCAACCGGCGTGTTGCCGCTGTGTTTCGGCGAGGCGACCAAGTTCTCCCAATACCTGCTCGATGCCGACAAGGCGTACGAGACCGTGGCGCAACTGGGCGTGACCACCACCACCGGCGATGCCGAGGGTGATGTGCTCGAGCGCCGCCCGGTGACCGTTGGTCGCAGCGAAATCGAGGCCCTGCTGCCGCGTTTTCGCGGGGAAATCAAACAGATACCTCCAATGTACTCGGCCCTGAAGAAGGATGGTCAGCCGTTGTACAAGCTGGCCCGTGCAGGCGAAGTAGTGGAGCGCGAGGCGCGTTCTGTTACTATTGCGCGCCTGGAATTGCTGGCCCTCGAAGGTGAGCAGGCGCGTTTGTCGGTGGACTGCAGCAAAGGCACCTACATTCGAACCCTGGTCGAGGACCTAGGCCAACTGCTCGGTTGCGGCGCGCACGTCGCGGAACTGCGTCGAACCAAGGCCGGTCCCTTCGAACTGGCGCGCACCGTGACCCTGGAAGAGCTGGAAGCGGTGCACGCCGAAGGTGGCAGCGAAGCGCTCGATCGCTTCCTGCAGCCGGTCGACAGCGGTTTGCAGGACTGGCCGCTGCTGCAGTTTTCCGAGCACAGCGCGTTCTACTGGTTGCAGGGGCAACCGGTACGGGCACCGGAAGCGCCGAAGTTCGGCATGGTGCGCGTGCAGGATCACAATGGTCGCTTCATCGGCATCGGTGAAGTGAGCGACGACGGGCGCATCGCCCCGCGTCGATTGATTTATACCGGTGCGTAGCACGGGTGGAGACACGGGCCTCAAGGCCCGGACGGATTCCCGCGTAGCACCGAACGGTTCGGCCGAGAGGTCGAAACCTGAGGCTGGCTGATACCAGCGTCAGGATTGCGAGGGTGGCTGTTAGTAGGCACGGTCATGCCTCTTTTTAAAACACGGGAAGCGATTCCCGGCCTATTGAGACTGCTTCGGCAGTTTCCAGATGAGAGGAAGCCAACATGGCACTCAGCGTTGAAGAAAAAGCCCAGATCGTAAACGAGTACAAGCAAGCTGAAGGCGACACCGGTAGCCCGGAAGTGCAGGTAGCCCTGCTGACCGCCAACATCAACAAGCTGCAAGGCCACTTCAAGGCCAACGGTAAGGACCACCACAGCCGTCGTGGTCTGATCCGCATGGTTAACCAGCGTCGTAAGCTGCTGGACTACCTGAAGGGCAAGGACACCACTCGTTACAGCGCCCTGATCGGTCGCCTGGGCCTGCGTCGTTAATAGACGCGAGCTGCACAAGTTGGAAGCTGGAAGTTCGCAGCGGCACCTCGGGGTTTACCCCGGAGTGCGGCTGCGGGCTTCCAGCTTTTGGCTTTTCGAAGGATGCATCGGGTCCGACTCCCATGCCGCTTTCAGATTTCCCCCAAAGGCAACAAAGAGAAGGAAAACACCGTGAACCCGGTAATTAAACAGTTCAAGTTCGGTCAATCGACCGTAACCCTCGAGACTGGCCGTATCGCCCGTCAGGCCAGCGGCGCCGTGCTGGTGACCGTCGACAACGACGTCACCGTGCTGGTCACCGTGGTCGGTGCCAAGACCGCCGACCCGAGCAAGGGCTTCTTCCCGCTGTCCGTGCACTATCAGGAAAAGACCTACGCTGCCGGTAAGATTCCTGGCGGCTTCTTCAAGCGTGAAGGCCGTCCGAGCGAGAAGGAAACCCTGACCTCGCGCCTGATCGACCGTCCGATTCGTCCGCTGTTCCCGGAAGGTTTCATGAACGAAGTGCAGGTCGTCTGCACCGTCGTTTCCACCAGCAAGAAGACCGATCCCGACGTCGCCGCCATGATCGGTACCTCGGCTGCCCTGGCCGTTTCCGGTATCCCGTTCAACGGCCCGATCGGCGCCGCTCGCGTGGCCTTCCACCCGGACACCGGCTACCTGCTGAACCCGAACTACGAGCAGCTCAAGGCTTCCAGCCTGGACATGGTCGTGGCCGGTACCGAGACCGCCGTGCTGATGGTGGAATCCGAAGCTGACGAGCTGACCGAAGACCAGATGCTCGGCGCCGTGCTGTTTGCCCACCAGGAATTCCAGGCCGTGATCCAGGCCGTCAAGGAATTCGCTGCCGAAGCTGGCAAGCCGGCCTGGAACTGGCAGGCCCCGGCCGCCAATACCCCGCTGCTGGACGCCATCCGCAGCCAGTTCGGCGAGGCCATCAGCCAGGCCTACACCATCACCATCAAGCAGGACCGCTACAACCGTCTGGACGAGCTGCGTGAGCAGGTCATCGCTGCCCTGGCCGGCGAAGGCGAAGGCAAGTTCGCTGCCGACGAGGTCAAGGCCGCTTTCGGCGAGATCGAGTACCGCACCGTGCGCCAGAACATCGTCGACGGCAAGCCGCGTATCGACGGTCGCGATACCCGCACCGTACGTCCGCTGAAGATCGAAGTCGGCGTGCTGGACAAGACTCACGGTTCGGCGCTGTTCACCCGTGGCGAAACCCAGGCCCTGGTCGTCGCCACCCTCGGCACCGCCCGCGACGCGCAGCTGCTGGATACCCTGGAAGGCGAGAAGAAAGACCCCTTCATGCTGCACTACAACTTCCCGCCGTTCTCGGTCGGTGAGTGTGGCCGCATGGGCGGTGCCGGTCGCCGCGAAATCGGCCACGGCCGCCTGGCCCGTCGTGGCGTTGCCGCCATGCTGCCGAAGGAAGACGAGTTCCCGTACACCATTCGCGTGGTATCGGAAATCACCGAATCCAACGGTTCTTCCTCCATGGCTTCGGTCTGCGGCGCTTCCCTGGCGCTGATGGACGCCGGTGTGCCGATGAAGGCGCCGGTTGCCGGTATCGCCATGGGTCTAGTGCTGGAAGGTGAGAAATTCGCCGTTCTGACCGACATCCTCGGTGACGAAGACCACCTGGGCGACATGGACTTCAAGGTAGCCGGTACCGCCAAGGGTGTCACCGCGCTGCAGATGGACATCAAGATCCAGGGCATCACCGAAGAGATCATGGAGCAGGCGCTGGAGCAGGCGCTGGAAGCGCGTCTGAACATCCTCGGCCAGATGAACCAGGTCATCGCTCAGTCGCGTACCGAGCTGTCGGCCAACGCGCCGACCATGCTGGCGATGAAGATCGATCAGGACAAGATCCGCGACGTCATCGGCAAGGGCGGCGCCACCATCCGCGCCATCTGCGAAGAGACCAAGGCCTCGATCGACATCGAAGACGACGGCTCGATCAAGATCTTCGGCGAAACCAAGGAAGCGGCCGAGGCTGCCAAGCAGCGCGTGCTGGCCATCACCGCCGAAGCCGAGATCGGCAAGATCTACGTCGGCAAGGTCGAGCGCATCGTCGACTTCGGCGCCTTCGTCAACATCCTGCCGGGCAAGGACGGTCTGGTGCACATCTCCATGCTGAGCGATCAGCGCGTGGAGAAGGTCACCGACGTGCTGAAGGAAGGTCAGGAAGTGAAGGTACTGGTACTGGACGTGGACAACCGCGGCCGTATCAAGCTGTCGATCAAGGACGTAGCTGCTGCCGAGGCCTCCGGGGTCTAAGCACGGTTCGCCGGTTCGAACCAGAAGGGCTCCTGCGGGAGCCCTTTTTTGTGCCTGATCGCCAGCAATGGTCTTCCCGCTGCTGGGCCTGCATTCATGACCCCGTTCATCTCGCCTGGAGGTGATGGCGGCGTATTGCCGCGAATTTCCATTGCTCCAATGACTTCGCCTGGTTCGCTACGCATTCCTGTACGGCAGTACCTGAAAACCATGCAAATTGCCCGAGAGATTTTTTTCAACTCGGCGAAATGCAATCTCAAGCGCTTCGAGTGATGTGTCTAAGTTGTTGTTTTTAAATATTTTATTGTTTTATAAAAAACTGGCACAGCGCTTGCGATAGTACTGGTGAACCTGCAGCCAGGAGTTGGCTTGCAGATTGTCTGGAATGTACAGGAGTCGAATCATGAAACAGCCAATCAACCGTGTTGCCGCTACCACCCTGACCGCTGCCGTGCTGAGCATGTCTCTGGCCTCGGCCGCATTCGCCGCAGAGCCGACCATGCTGGCGGCCAACGATACCGTGGATAAAGCCGAGCAGGCGGTATCCGACACCTGGATCACCAGCAAAGTGAAGTCCACTTTCGTTGCTGACTCGGACCTCAGCGCGCTGGACATCAAGGTCGAGACCAACCAAGGCGTGGTTTCCCTGTCCGGCACCGTTGCTACCGATGCTGAGCGTGACCTGGCTATCGCCAAGACCAAGGAAATCGAGGGTGTGCGTGACGTCTCCGCTGACGCCCTGAAAACCGCTGAGTGATAGCCGAGCCGGCCGGGTCAGCGCCCGGCCTCACCTTCTGTCACTGGGAGAATGACCATGAATAGCGACATCATCAAAGGCAAATGGAAGCAGCTCAACGGTCGCATCAAGGAGCGTTGGGGCAACCTGACCGATGACGACCTGGACGTCGCCGAGGGCCACAGCGAATACCTGGCTGGCAAGCTGCAAGAACGTTATGGCTGGACCAAGGAAAAGGCCCAGCAAGAGCTGCGCGACTTCAGCGACAAGCTCTAAGCACGGATTGCCTGGTACGGACGCCGAACGAGTACGGATAGCTGCAGATAGGGACGTCACATCAGCACGGATGCTGCAGACATGGACGCCTCAGCACGGATAGCGACAGGCACGGATGCTCGAAGGCCCCGCCGGTGTGACCGGCGGGGCCTTGATTTTTATGCGCGGCGAACTGCAGCCGCGACTGCGGCGATGCGTCAACTGCCGCGTTTGCTGCGTATCTCGGTCAGGCGACCGCCTTCGAAGCGCAGAAAGTGATACATGCCGCTGCGAGGGCCGTAGACCCACTCCTCGACGCTCACCTCGTTACGAAAGCCATAGCTGTCCACCACTTCCTTATAACCGAGAAAGTCGCGGCTGGCAGGCTCGCCACATTTGCTCAGCACCTCTGCGCTCGGCGCCGAGGTGCTGACCAGTGCACTGCCGCAGCGGTAGGTGGAGGAGGCCTCGGCCAGCAGGGGCAGGCAGAGCAGCATCAACAGATAGCCAGGTTTGCGCATGAAAGCCTCCGCCTCAGCGTTCGCGACGACGTTCGATGGCAACCAGACGATTGCCTTCGAAGCGCAGGATGCTGAGCATGCCGTTGCTCGGGCCGTAGACCCATTCCTCGATCATGTATTCGCGGCGCTCATAGGGGCCGAGGGTATAGCCGATCGGATCGCGATGCACCGGCGCGCCACATTTGCGCTCGACCTCGAACGGACGGTCTCCCAGGCTGACCAGGGCACTGCCGCAGCGCAGCGTATCGGCCTGCGCGGTTGTGCCAAGCAGGCCGGCAGTCAGGGCAAGCGTGATGATGGATAGGCGCATGGTCATTGGCTGTCCAGGTGCAGGGTGGTAAGTACGCGGCCGTCGGCTTCTGGCTCGCCCAGATTGGCATCGATCAGGTAGACGCGTTCATCGTACAGCCCGCCCTGTTCCACCAGATAATCCTTGATCGTTGCAGCGCGTTGCTGAGCCAGCTGACGCAGCAGCAGCTTGCTCTGGGCCCAGGAGTCCAGTACCGCCTTGCGCATGTTCTGCTGACGCTGCTCGCTATCCAGTTCGGCCCATTCTGCGGGCGGTTGCTGCTTGAGGCGGCTGCGATAGATACCTTCGAGCAGGGCAGCCTGTTCGTCTTCGTCAACCGTCAGCTCATCGGGGCTGGCGGGTACCCTGTCGCCGCGGCGTTGCAGCACCTTGTACCAGCCTTCGCGGAATTCGCGCTGCAGGCGCTGTTCGGCCAGTAGCGGGCCATCGGCGCTCTGCGCAGCCTGGCCTTCTACCTCAAGGCGTAGATTGGGGCGTTCCTCGAGCGCCTTGGCCAGGGTGTCCAGTGCCTGGCGTGCGTCACCTGCCAATTCAGCCGAGCCGGCGTTGAACGGTACGGTGCTCAGATCGACATTGCTGCCGCCAACCAGCCCGGCGATGAACTTGAACGGCGCCTGGGCGGTACGCAGCACCAGATTGCGCAGCGTCTGCCAGACGATGGGCATGACGCTGAATTCGGGGTTGTTCAGATCACCCTGCACCGGTAGCTCGATGGCGATACGGCCCTGGGTGTCCTTGAGCAGGGCCACCGCCAGGCGAATCGGCAGATCGACGGCGTCCGGGCTGTCGACCCGCTCGCCCAGTTGCAGGTTTTCCACCAGCACCTTGTTCTCGGCGTTGAGCTGGCCCTTCTCGATACGGTAGTGCAGGTCCAGATTGAGGCGACCCTTGCGGATGCGATAGCCGGCGAACTTGCCGGAATAGGGGGTGATGGTGGTCAGCTCGACGTTCTTGAAGCTGGTGGCGATATCCAGGCTGTTGAGCGGATCGAAGGGCGTCAGCTTGCCCTTGATGCTCATTGGCGCGTAGCGGTCCACCTTGCCCTGGATGTCGACGCTGGCCGCTTGCGGCTTCTGATTGTCGAGTACGCCGATACGCCCGTTCATCTGCTGAACGGCAGTGGCGAAGCTGGGGGTCAGGCTGAAGTCGGCGAAATTGGCCGAGCCGTCATTGATGGCGACGCCGCCGATGCGGATCGCCAGTGGTTTGCCCGCATCGGCCTTGCTCTCGTTCGGCGTCGCCGGCTGCGGCACGATCAGTTCGCTGACGTTGGTGGTCAGGTTCTCGTTGATCACGAAGCGCGCGTAAGGCTGATCCAGCTCGATGCGTTCGATGGCCAGGCTTTCGCCGTGGCGGTAGTCGAGGCCATTGACCCGTACCTGCTTCCAACGCACGAAATCGCGTTCGCGCAGGGTATCCAGGGTATGCAGCTGATCGATCTTGGCGCTGCCGGTGACGCTGAGTGCCAGCGGTTCGGTGCTCTTGAGTTGCACGTCGAGGTCACTGCCGAGCAGGCCGCTGCGCAGTTCCAGGCGAATGAAAGGGCTCAGGTAGGCCTGCGCCAGACGCAGATCGATGTCCTGGGTAGCGACCTTGAGCTGAGCGCTGGTTGGGCTCAGTTGTACGTTGCCGGCCGCCTGCAGCTTGCCCTGTTTGCCCAGGCCGGTGTCGAGCCTGAGGTCGAAAGGTTTGTCGCCGAGGCTGTCGAAGTTCTTCAGGTCGAGGTTCAGCGGGCCGACATCCACGGCCACTTCCTGCTGCGGTACGCGGTCGGCCAGGTGAACCTTGTAGTCGCGCAGCTGCACATCCTGCAGCAGCACTTGCCAGGGCTTGCTCTCGCCGGCCTGCTGCGCGGGGTCGGCAGCTTCGCTGTTGGCGCTTTCTGGTTTGGCGAACAGCTTCTGCCAGTCCAGTTGGCCGTCGGCTTCGCGTGCTGCCCAGGCCTCCAGCCCCTGGCTGCGTACCTCGCCGACCACCACCTGCTGCTTGGCCAGGTCGAGGCTGGTGTTGTCGATATCCAGGCGTTGCAGGCGTACCAGCGGTTTGCCTTGCGGGTCGTCGATGGCGAAGGGGGCCAACTGCACCTTGATCTTGCTCAGTTGCAGCTCGGTACCGCTGGACAGATCCAGGCGATAGTCGCTGCTGAGGTCGACCTGGCCTTCCTTGAGCACCAGTGGCAGTGCGTCGCGTACATAAGGCCAGAAGGTGCTCAGGCGGCCATCGCTGACGCTCAGGCTGCCGCTGGAGGTGATGGGGGTGAGGCTGACCTGACCGCGCCAGTCGATCCGTGCGCCGTGAGGGCCACTGGCGGTCATGGTCATCTGCGCGTTGTCGCCGGCCAGGGTGCTGAGGTTGTGCAGCTCCAGATCGAGTGAGTCGTAGGCGAACTCCACTGGCTCGCTGGGGCGTAGATCCTGGAAGCGCAGGGCTTTCTCGCGCAGGCGAATGCTGTCGATGCGTAGCGGGAAGGGCTCGCTGCTTTCGGCCTTGGGGTCGGCCTGATTCTGCGGTAGGCGGAACAGCTGGGTAAGGTTGAGCGTACCGTCCTTGGCGAATAGGATTTCGCTATGTGCGCCATCCAGTTCGATATCGCTCAGGTGCAGGGCTCCGCTCCACAGGCTGTCGCTTTGCAGGTTGGCGTACAGGCGCTGGAAGCTCAACTGTTCCTGGCCGCTCTCGCCGATGCGCAGGCCCCAGAGACTGAGTTCGAGGGTAAAGGGGTTGAGCTGCACGCGCTGCAGCGAGGCGGGCACCGTAGCGTATTGCGCCAGCTGCTGGTTGGCGATGCGTAGGGCGATGCCCGGCACAATCAGAAAGCCGATCAGGCTGTAGAGGAAAACGGTGATCAACAGGGCGCTCAGCGCGCGCTTCAGTCCTTTGGGCATGGCTTGGCGTCATCTATCCAGACGAGGAGACGACTTGGAGTATGGCACGACGGTTCGGTTCCGGGCGTGCAGCGTCCCGCGCATTTTTCTTCCGTGGCGCCTGGTTAGAGCCTCAGGATCAGGGTTTTCAGCGGCGGCTTGCCGTCTGTGGAGGGGAAGTCCGATGCGGGCGCGATGACCTGGCAATCCTGCACGCTGCGGCCCAGCTTCTCCGCGCAGCGCAGTACCTGCGCGCGCCAGTCGCTCATTTCCACCTTCGCCAGGTTGTTGCAGCACACCAGCGTGCCGCCTTCGGCAGTGGCCAGCAGCGCCGGTTTGAGCAGGCTCTGGTAATCACGCAGCAGGTCGACGGTGCCGAAGGCGCTCTTGGCCCAGGCCGGTGGGTCGAGGAAGACCAGATCGAACTGGCGGGGCTGCAGGCGCGGGTAGCTTGGCAGTTTCTGTCCGCGGCGGCTGCTGATCGGCAGGTCGGCCAGTTGGCGAATGGCCGGGAAATAGTCGGACTGAATGAACTGCATGCTCGGCACTTCGGGATTCAGCGTGCCGTTCTCGCGACCCACGGCGAGGTTGCCCTGGGCGAAGTCGAGATTGACTACCTCGCGGGCGCCGCCGGCTGCGGCGCACAGGCCAACGCCGCAGGTGTAGGCGAACAGATTGAGCACGGACTTGCCGGCGCTGTTGGCCTTGATCCAGCCACGGGCGTTGCGCAGGTCGAGAAACAGCAGCGGATCCTGCCCGGCATGGCGGCCGCGCACGCGATAATTGAGGCCCCATTCGTGGCCGATCATGTCCTCCAGGGCGGCATCGCTGGCCTGGAACAGGCTCGGGTCGCGGTCGATACGCGAATTGCCCCTGGAACGGTCGTTATAGACGGGCAGTAGGCCCTGTCCAAGATGGGCTTCGATGCGGCTGGCGACCAGCTGCAGGTCGTCGGTGTGCAGCGTTTGATGGAAGCTTTGCACCAGTAACTGCGGGCCATAGCGATCGACGGTCAGACCAGGTGCACCTTCCTGCGTGCCATGGAACAGTCGGTAGCAGTCGGTGCCCTGGGCGTGCAGTTCGGCCAGCAGATCCTGGCGGGCGTCGAGGGCGGCGCGCAGCGCCTGGTCAAGAGCGTGCATGCGCGGCATCTCGGGGTAGGAAAGGGCGGCAGTCTAGCAAGAAAAGCTGCCGCTCGAGAGCGTGGCGCGCGAGCGGCGGCGGGTTGCACCCGCCCTACGTGTCTGCCAGCAGGCGGCGCCGGGCCCGCTGCGCGGCGCTGTTGCGCACGGCCCAGCGCAGCAGGTTGGCGGTGCGTTGCACGCTGGCGCGGATCAGGGGCCGGCGCCAGGCCGCCTGTTGTTCGCCGAGCAGGTCGCTGGCCCAGTCCGGCAGCAGGTCGACGCCGGCCTGCAGCATCAGGTTGCCGAAAGGTTTGGCCAGGATGCTGGGCATCGGCGCGGCGTACAGCAGTCGCACCACTTCGCGGGTACGCTCATCGCAGAGCAGTTGCGGGCGCATGCGTTGCAGATAGTCGGCGGTGGCCTGGGTTGATTTCGGGACGGCCTGCGCGCCGAGGCGTTTGGCGATCAGCGCCACTTCGCGGTAGTAGCGATCCTGCTCGGCCACCGGCAGCTGCGGGTCGACGTAGCGCAGGTAGCCGGCGAGAAACTGGCTGACTTCGGAGACATGCACCCAGGTCAGCAGCTCGGGATCGCTGGCGGCATAGGGGCGGCCGTCCGGTGCATGGCCGACCACCTGCAGGTGGATGCGGCGCACCTTGTCGATCAGCTGTTCGGCATCGTACAGCCCGCCGTAGGTGGTGCCGGCGATGAACAGGCTGGTGCGGCGCAGACGGCCGAGCATGTCCTGGCGGAAGGTGGAGTGATCCCACACGCCGGCCAGGGCCAGGGGGTGGAGCATCTGCAGGAGCAGGGCGGAGATGCCGCCGACCATCATCGCGGTGAAGTCGGCGTGGACTTCCCAGGCCATCGACTCGGGGCCGAACAGGCCGGCATCACCGCGCGGCTGGTCGAGGTCGAGCACGCCCAGCGAGGCGCCGGTGAGGCTGTGTACCTGTTTTTCGATCTGACGACGTAGGCTTTCCATGGCGCGCAGTTTCGGCGCTTGGCAGGCACAAGACAAGGAGCGCCCGGCCTTTTAGGCTCTGTACGAAAAGTGCCTGCGCTCGGTGATGCTGCGTTAAAAACAAGCTCGGAATGCTCATTTACAGCTCGTAAAATCCGCTTCCTCGCCTGTTTTTGCCTTGCCTGACCTTCGCTCGACG
>JAEYXX010000027.1 GCA_023431055.1 Pseudomonadota bacterium | reverse complement strand
TGCCGTCGCTGGTGTCGGTGCTGTGGATGACTGCCTTCGGTGGTACCGCCATCAACCAGCTGCTGGTCGATGGTTTCACCGGTGCGCAGGAAGCCGGCCTGGAGCTGAAGCTGTTCAGCATGCTCGGTGAAATGCCGCTGACCAGCATCACCTCGTTCATCGGCATCGTGCTGGTGGTGGTGTTCTTCATCACCTCGTCGGACTCGGGCTCCTTGGTGATCGACACCATCACCGCTGGCGGCAAGGTCAATGCGCCGGTACCGCAACGTGTGTTCTGGGCCAGCATCGAAGGCGTGATCGCCATCGCCCTGCTGCTCGGCGGCGGTCTGGTGGCGCTGCAGGCCATGGCTGTGTCGACGGGCCTGCCGTTCACCATCGTGTTGCTGGTCGGCTGCATTTCCATCGTCAAGGGGCTGATGAGCGAGCCGCGTTAAGCGACGAACGACCCTCTCCCATGGACGGGAGCTGGTCGTTCCGGCCATAAATGAAAACGCCGCGAACCTGTCAGGGTTCGCGGCGTTTTTGTTTGTGGCGCTAGTGCATCAGCACTCGATGATATTGACCGCCAGGCCGCCACGGGCGGTTTCCTTGTACTTGGTCAGCATGTCCGCGCCGGTCTCGCGCATGGTCTTGATCACCTTGTCCAGGCTCACGTAGTGCGCGCCGTCGCCGTACAGCGCCATGCGCGCAGCGTTGATGGCCTTCACCGAGGCGATGGCGTTGCGCTCGATGCAGGGGATCTGCACCAGGCCGCCGACCGGGTCGCAGGTCAGGCCCAGGTGGTGTTCCATGCCGATCTCGGCGGCGTTCTCGACCTGCTCCGGGGTGCCGCCCAGTACCGCGCACAGCGCGCCGGCAGCCATCGAGCAGGCCACGCCCACCTCACCCTGGCAGCCCACCTCGGCACCGCTGATCGAGGCGTTTTCCTTGTACAGGATGCCGATGGCACCGGCGGTGAGCAGGAAGTCGATGATGCCGCGCTCGTTGGCGCCGGAGATGGCATTGGCGTAGTAGTGCAGCACGGCCGGGACGATGCCGGCGGCGCCGTTGGTCGGTGCGGTGACCACGCGGCCGCCGGCGGCGTTCTCTTCGTTCACCGCCAGCGCCCAGAGGTTGACCCAGTCGAGCATGCGCAGCGGGTCTTCGATGTAGCTGCGCTGGAAGCCGCCCAGCTTGCGCGCCAGGATGGCGGCGCGGCGGCGCACCTTGAAGCCGCCGGCGAGGATGCCCTCGGTGCGGCAGCCGCGCTCCACGCAGGCCTGCATCACCTTCCAGATATTCAGCAGGCCGGCATCGGTCTCTTCGTCAGTGCGCCAGTGGCGCTCGTTGCGGCGCATCACCTCGGCGATGCCGATACCGTGCTCGCGGGTCAGCTTGAGCAGATCGGCGCCGCTGCGGAAGGGCAGCGGCAGGGATGTGGCGTCCGGCGCGATGATCTTCTGCTTGCTGCCATCGGCCAGCACGGCCTCGCTGACCACGAAGCCGCCGCCGACCGAGTAGTAGGTGGCCTCGTGCAACTGGATGCCGGCGGCATCGAAGGCGGCGAAGCGCAGGCCGTTGGCGTGCAGCGGCAGCGCCTTGCGGAACATTTTCAGGTCGGCTTTCTCATCGAAGGGAACGGCATGCTTGCCGGCCAGGACGATGCGCTTGTCGCGACGGATGGTTTCGATGTACTCGGGAACCTGATCGACGTTGACGGTATCCGGCTCATGGCCGCTGAGACCGAGCAGTACCGCCTTGTCACTGCCATGACCTTTGCCGGTGGCGCCCAGCGAGCCGTACAGCTCGGCGACCACTCGGGCCACCTTGGGCATATGGTCGTGATTTTCCAGGGCGTGGGTGAACAGCGCGGCGGCGCGCATCGGGCCGACGGTGTGGGAGCTGGACGGGCCGATACCAACTTTGAACAGGTCGAAAACGCTGATAGCCATGGCGGAGTTCTTCTTGTCGATTGAATGGACACGCGCCCGGTTACGCGCGTGTAGATGCCTTTATCTAAGAACGGCCATATCATTATGTATACTGATTTATTTTTAACGTATTCGTTAGCGTCACTTAACTATTGAGATCGCGCCATGGACATCACTCGCCTGCGAACCCTGCGTGAACTGGCGCGCTGTCGCACCATGGCGGCCGCTGCCGAGTCTCTGCATCTGACGCCCTCGGCCGTGTCACAGCAGGTCGCGCAGCTCGAACGTGAGGTTGACATGGCGCTGATCGAGCGACGCGGCCGCGGCGTGGTGCTGACGCCTGCCGGTGAGCGCCTGGTGGCGCACGCCGAGCGCATCCTCACGGTACTCGACGAGGCGCGTTCGGAGCTGGCGCTGCTGCGTGGCGAAATCGCCGGCGAGCTACGGGTGGCGGCTTTTCCCTCGATCGCCGTGGCGGTGATTGCGGAAACCGTGCGCGCGTTGCGCAACGCCTACCCGCGGCTGAACGTGGTGGTGCTGGATCTGGAACCGCAGGAAAGCCTCAGCGCCCTGGGCTCCTGGCAGATCGACGTGGCGGTGATCGACGACCTGGCCGTGACCCCGGACGAGAACCGCGAGCACTATGCGCTGATTCCCCTGACCCAGGATCTGCTGCACGTGCTGCTGCCCATCGACCATGCCCTGGCCAGACGCGACAGCCTCACCGTCGCCGACCTGCGCGACGAAGCCTGGGCGCTGGATTCTAGCGGCAGCTCGTTCGGCGAGTTCATCGCCAACCTGTGCCGCCGTTCCGGTTTTGCGCCGCGCATCAATGCCCATTGCGCCGGCTTCGAGATGGTCGCGGCCATGGTCGCCTCGGGCAACTCCATCTCCATCGTTTCCGGCCTGCGCCTGGTGCGCCCGCTGCCGGGCGTCACCGCCGTGCCGCTGCTGCCGGATATCCAGCGCGGCGTGTTCCTCGCCTACCGCAAGGGCGAGCGTGATCATCCGGCGGTGAACGTATTTCTCGACGAGGCGATTTATACCGCCGACAGGGTGTTGGGTTAGCGCCATCCTGCTCTGTGGGAGCGGCTTTAGCCGCGATGCTCTTGGCGTTTCGATGCTGCTCACGCACATCGTGGGCAGCATCCGTCTATCCGACTTTTACTCAACGGGCGCGAGAGGCTCTTGAGCCGCTTCAGCCTCCAACTTCGCCCTGTCAGCCTTGCTGACGTACTTGGGTTTGTTGCTTTTGGGCGCAAGCTTGGCATTGGCCTTCTTGGCGTGAGCCTCGAGTAGCTGCTTGATCTTTTTGCGGCGATTCATGGGGGCAGTCATAACGTTTAGTTAAGGGGCCGGCTTTAGCCGGTCCCGAGTGAGCGAAGCGAACGACTTGAATGCTGTAACAAACTGGTGCGGATCTGCTGGGCGGTGTGGTGCCACGAGCGGCGGTTCAGTGGCAATTGGCAAAGCGTTAGGCCCGCCTGACGGCGGGGGTAATCAGTAAAGGTGTGATGGTTTTCTTGTGGTTGTGGTGAGCAGCAGCACTGTCGGAACAGGCGAGTCCTGCAGCGGAGCAAGGCCGATAACAATGATGATCCCCGTGATCGATTGAACGCTTGGCCCCCGCTGCGCGAACTACAGAATGGCCAGGGCTTGAACGTCCACAACAGGCCGGATATACGAATGCAACCGCGCTGACGACAGGTGCAAAAGCAAAGCTTTGCTCACTGCTTGTGGGGAGAGTCCATATACAATTGTTATGCGTCGAACCACCGGAAATCAACTAGAGAAGTAAACTACCATACCTGCGGTAGCCCCAATGGCAAAGGAGCAGAAGCCGTAAGCAAACCCATTTATCGTAGCCAGTACGGAGCTCTTTTTTAGCAGAATAAACCCTGCAATAGAGCTTGTTGCCGCTCCTGGCAATAGGAAACAAAGATGGATTAACCCTAGCAGCCCTTGATTTATTTGATGCTGCCAGTAAAAAAACATGAAAAATGATAGCTGTAAGGCCAAAGCCATTCCACTACAAACATAAGCGGTCGTTTTGAAGAGATAATTTGCACCTATCAAAAGTGCGGGTAGTAGTAGATAATACCATAGGCCTATATAGAGATAGTCGCCGTTTAATATGATGATGGTTGGAGCTGCTGCTGAAATAAAGCACGCAGTTTGAATGTCCCTTTTCATGAATTTACTCCGATGAGCTGTGCATAACGTTTGGTTAAGGGGCCGGCTTTAGCCGGTCCCGAGTGAGCGAAGCGAGCGACTTGAATGCTGTAATGGACTTTCCCCGCGCCACCGTTCTATACCGAGAACGGTGGTGACTGAAATTGGGAGTGTCCTCATGAAGCGCATCGCAGTTGATCTGGCCAAGTCCGTTTACCAAGTTGCCGAGAGTGTCCGTTCCGGCCATGTGATGCAGCGCAAGCGGCTGAACCGAGAGGCGTTCCGGCGATATATACAGGAGCAGACCGAGCCGGTCGAGTGGGTGATGGAGGCCTGTGGCACAGCGCACTATTGGGGGCGCCTGGCGCAATCGCTCGG
>JAEYXX010000157.1 GCA_023431055.1 Pseudomonadota bacterium | reverse complement strand
ACAAGCGTTAAGGAATAGATCGCATGCGCGCCCTGGCTGAATACATCATGCGCGGCCGTATGCAGGCCACCCTCGTGGTGGTGGGATCGGCAGCGATGCCGCTGTTGTTCTGGTTGAGTGCCGCCGCCGGCAGCCTGGTGCTGCTGCGGCGCGGAGCCAGCGATGCCATGGGCATCCTGGCCTGGGCCATGCTGCCGGCGATAGCCTGGTGGTACTTCGGCGAACCGCGCACCCTGTTGGTGCTGGTCGGTGCGCTGAGCCTGGCGTTGTTGTTGCGCGCCAGTTGGACCTGGAACCGCATACTGCTGTGCAGTGTGGCGCTGGGCCTGGTGTACGGATTGGTCCTCGGGGCGGTGTTCCGCGAACCCATCGAGGCCATGGCCGGCGAGCTGCAGAAGCTCTTGCCGACCATGTTCGATGGGGCTCACCAGCAATTGTCGGTGAGTGAACGCGAGCGTCTCGAAGCGCTGATTGCACCGGTGCTGACCGGATTGCTGGCGGCTTTGCTGCAGATCCTCAGCTTGCTGAGCCTGATTCTTGGGCGTTACTGGCAGGCCGTGTTGTACAACCCTGGCGGTTTTGGTCGCGAGTTTCGCGCGCTGAGACTGCCGCTGCCGCAGGCGCTGTTGCTGCTGGTGGGCATGATGCTAGGTCCCAACCTGGGACCGCAGTTGGCCATGCTCACGCCGCTGTGCAGTGTACCGCTGCTGTTCGCCGGGATCGCCCTGGTGCACGGTCTGGTGGCGAAGGGTGGGCTCGCTCGCTTCTGGCTGGTGGGCATGTACATCACGCTCCTGCTGTTCATGCAGCTGATCTATCCGCTACTGGTGGTCTTGGCCATCGTCGACAGTCTGTTTGATTTTCGCGGTCGCCTCGCTCGCAAGAGTGGGCCCGCGGACGGTGAAGGTTAAAAGTTAAGAGGTAAGACCCAAATGGAAGTCATCCTGCTGGAAAAAATCGCCAATCTGGGCAACCTGGGCGACAAAGTGAATGTTAAAGCCGGTTACGGCCGTAACTTCCTGCTGCCGCAAGGCAAGGCCACCGCTGCTACCGCTGAGAACGTAGCTGCGTTCGAAGCCCGCCGCGCCGAGCTGGAAAAAGCCGCTGCCGAGAAGAAAGCTTCTGCTGAAGCTCGCGCTGCTCAACTGGCTGAGCTGGAAGTCACCATCACCGCCACCGCTGGCGATGAAGGCAAGCTGTTCGGTTCGATCGGTACCCACGACATCGCTGACGCCCTGACCGCCTCCGGCGTTGAAGTGGCCAAGGCTGAAGTTCGTCTGCCCAACGGTACTATCCGTCAGGTCGGCGAGTACGACGTTGCACTGCACCTGCACACCGACGTCGAAGCCACTGTAAAAGTGGTCGTGGTTGCCGCTTAATTAAGCAGCCGCCAGGCGGGCTTGCACTCAGGTGCAGGTCTGCTGACAATCGGGCACGGCATCGCTTCGGCGATCCGTGCCCTTTGTTTTTCTATGGTCATGTCCCTGTCGGCGTTTTCTCGTAGGGTGGCTTCAGCCCACGCGGGCTGGTGGGCTGAAGCCTACCCTACGGCTCCTGCGCCTGATGCAGACATGGTCTTCTATCACAGTGTTTCCGCCCAGAGCCTATGAACGACATCAGCATCCCCGAACAATACGACCTGCAGACTGCCGCGCTGAAAGTGCCGCCGCACTCCATCGAGGCCGAACAGGCGGTACTGGGTGGTCTGATGCTCGACAACAATGCCTGGGAGCGCGTGCTCGATGGTGTTTCCGATAGCGATTTCTATCGCCACGACCACCGTCTGATCTTCCGTGCGATCTTCAAGCTGGCCGAGCGTAACGAGCCTTTCGACGTGGTCACCCTGTCCGAACAGCTGGACAAGGAAGGGCAGTTGTCTCAGGTTGGCGGCCTGGCCTATCTCGCCGAGCTGGCGAAGAACACACCGTCGGTGGCCAACATCAAGGCCTACGCGCAGATCATTCGTGAGCGCGCCACCCTGCGCAAGCTGATCAGCATCAGCAACGAGATCGCCGACAGCGCCTACGCGCCGGAAGGCCGCACCGGCGAGGAAATTCTCGACGAGGCGGAGCGGCTGATTTTCCAGATCGCCGAAGACCGTCCCAAGACCGGCGGCCCGGTGGGCATCAATGACATTCTGGTCAAGGCCATCGACCGTATCGATACGCTGTTCAACCTGGGTGAGGCGATCACCGGCCTGTCGACCGGTTTCGACGACCTGGACAACCTGACCAGCGGCCTGCAGCCGGCGGACATGATCATCGTCGCCGGTCGTCCGTCGATGGGTAAGACCACCTTCGCCATGAACCTGGTGGAGAACGCGCTGATGCGCAGCGACAAGGCGATTCTCGTCTACTCGCTGGAGATGCCGTCGGAATCGATCGTCATCCGTATGCTCGCGTCGCTGGGGCGCATCGACCAGACCAAGGTGCGTTCCGGTAAGCTCGACGATGACGATTGGCCGCGTCTGACCAGCGCGGTGAATCTGCTCAACGACCGCAAGCTGTTTATCGACGATACGGCGGGCATTTCTCCCAGCGAGATGCGCGCGCGCACGCGGCGCCTGGCGCGTGAGCACGGCGAGATTGGCCTGATCATGGTCGACTACCTGCAGCTGATGCAGATTCCCGGCTCCAGTGGTGACAGCCGGGTCAACGAGATTTCCGAAATCTCGCGCTCGCTCAAGGGCCTGGCCAAGGAATTCAACTGCCCGGTCATCGCCCTGTCACAGCTCAACCGTGGTCTGGAACAGCGCCCCAACAAGCGCCCGATCAACTCCGACCTGCGTGAGTCCGGGGCGATCGAGCAGGACGCCGACATCATCCTGTTCGTCTACCGCGACGAGGTGTACCACCCGGAGACCGAGTACAAGGGCGTGGCCGAGATCATCATCGGCAAGCAGCGTAACGGTCCGCTCGGCACCGCGCGACTGGCCTTTCTCGGCAAGTACTCGCGCTTCGAGAACCTGGCGCCGGGCAGTTATCAGTTCGAGGACGAATAACAGCGGCTGCAGGCCCCAAGCTGCAGGCCGCAGGCTAAAAGCGCAAAAGCGCTTGACCCGGTAGCTGTGCCGCTTCGCATGCTCTGTAGCCTGTAGCCTGTAGCCTGTAGCCTGTAGCCTGTAGCCTGTAGCCTGTAGCCTGTAGCTGATCTTGCGCAATAAAAACGGGTGCCCAGTGGTTAAGATGGGCACCCGTTTTCCGTTCAGGCTTTCAGTCATGCGCCCGCTTGCCGCCATCGTCGATCTCTCCGCCCTTGTCCATAACTATGCCGTCGCCAAGCGCTGCGCGCCGGGGCGGCAGGCCTTTGCGGTGGTCAAGGCCAATGCCTACGGACACGGCGTGCGTGAGGTGGTGACGGCGCTGCACGATATTGCCGACGGCTTCGCCGTGGCCTGCCTTGAAGAAGCGGCAGAAGTGCGCGCCATGCATGGCGAGGCACGCATTCTGCTGCTCGAAGGCTGTTTCGAGGCCAGCGAGTACGCCATCGCTGCGCAGCTGGGGCTGGATCTGGTGGTGCAGAGTGCGGCGCAGGTCGAGGCGCTGCTCGCCAGTGAGCTGGTGCGGCCGCTCAATGTCTGGCTCAAGCTGGACTCGGGCATGCACCGCCTCGGCTTCGACGCTGCCAGTCTGCGCCAGTGGCATGCGCGGCTAGAGGACGCCGTGCAGATCGCCGAACTCAACCTGCTCAGCCATTTCGCCTGTGCCGACGAGCGTGGGCATCCGCTCACCGAGTTGCAGGTAGAGCGTTTTCTCGAGTTGCTGGATCTGGATTTCAATCATCGTTCGCTGGCCAACTCAGCGGCGGTGTTGACCATTCCCGCCGCGCACATGGACTGGCTGCGCCCCGGCATCATGCTCTACGGCGCAACGCCTTTAGCCGAGCTGAGTGCGCGTGAGCTCGGGCTGAAAGCGGCGATGACCCTGGCTGCGCGGGTTATCGCCGTGCGTGAGGTGGCGGTGGGGGAGAGTGTCGGTTATGGCGCCACCTGGATCGCCGAGCGACCCTCGCGTATCGCCACGGTCAGTTGTGGTTATGCCGATGGTTATCCGCGCCACGCACCCAGCGGCACGCCGGTGCTGGTCGATGGTCAGCGGGCGTCGCTGGCCGGCAGGGTGTCGATGGATATGCTGGCGGTGGATATCACCGACCTGCCCGAGGCCGATATCGATTCGCCTGTGGAGCTATGGGGGGGCAGTCTGCCGGTGGATGAGGTGGCAGCAGCATGCGGCACCATCGGCTATGAGCTGCTGAGCAAGGTCACGGCGCGGGTGCCGCGTCGCTATATCGGCTAGGCCAGGCCACTGGGTACCTTGAGCACGTCCAACTGCAGGCAGGCCTGCTCGCTCAGCTCACCGTCATCGCCGTGCACGCGCGCGCCCGAGCGTCCCAGCTCCTTGACCCGATAGAGGGTCTGGTCGGCGATCTTGTACAGCCCGGTGAAGTTGCGCGCATGGCGTGGGTAGATCGCCGCGCCGATGCTGATGGTCACGCGCAGGCGCTCGGCGCCGAAGTGTACGGGGGCGGACAGCTCCGCCAGCAGGCGTTCGGCGATCTCCCTGGCCTGGCTTTCGGCATCGCTGCCGCAGATCAGCACGGCAAACTCGTCACCGCCCAGGCGTGACACCGCATCGCCTGCGCGAACATGTTCACGCAGGCGCTTGGCGATCACCTGCAGCATCAGGTCGCCAGCTGCGTGGCCGAAGCGGTCGTTGATCGGCTTGAAGTGATCCAGGTCGATCAGCAGCAGGGCCACGCTTTCCTTGTGCCGTTCGGCATGGCCCAGCGCCGACTCGCAGCGCTCCACCAGGTAGCGTCGGTTGGGCAGCTCGGTCAGTGGATCGTGGAAGGCGGCATGCTGCAGTTCGCGCTCGCGTTCGCGCAGCTGCTCGTTGGTCGCGGCCAGCTCGGCGGTGCGCGTGGTCACCGCAATCTGCAGTTCATCGGCGCTGGCCTGCAGCTGGGCCAGGCGCGCGGTCTTCTCGCGATCGGCCTGTTGCAGGGCCTCAGCGCGTTCCTGCTTGAGTATCTGGATGCGATAAGCCAGGGCGAAGGAAAACAGAATCGATTCTGCGGCTACTGCCAGCGGGAATACGTAGGCGTTCCACTCGGCCGGTTGCAGCACGCCGGTGGTGCGCAGCAGCAGGATGCCCACACTGCCGAGCACCAGACCATAGCCATAGAGATACAGCTGCGCCGGGAAGAAACCCTGGCGCCAGCGAACCATGGCGCTACCGAGAGCGGCGGGGATGCTGGTCAGCGATAGCAGGGCGATGGCCCAGGCTGCCAGGTAGCGATGGCCAAACAGGTTGAGCGCGATGGCCACGATGTAGATGACGCAGGCCATGCTCAGCAGATGATGCGCCCAGCGTACGTACAACTTGGTCTGCAGCAGGGTCTGGGTGAAGCGGCAGGCGAACAGGCCCCACAGCGACGGCAGGGTAATGCGATCGAGCCAGGGCGGAACCGCGCCGTTGGGCCACAGGTACTGGGCTCCATGACCGGTCATGCTGATGATGAAGAGCAGGGCGAAGGCGGTGGTCAGTACGTACCAGAAGTAAGCGTGGTCACGCAGCGAGATGAGGATGAACAGGTTGTACAGCAGCAGCGCGAAAACCACCCCATAGATGACGCCGAGGCCCAGGTTTTCGCGCGCTGCCAGTTGCGTGAGGTCTTCGAGCTGCCAGATGCGCAGTGGGAACGAGTTGCCGGCCGGGTCGAAGGCGCGCAGGTAGAAGGTTGTTGGCTGTTCACCCAGTGGGGGCAGGTCAAACACCATGCGCCGGTAAGGGTGGTCGCGACTCTCGCGGAAAGGCACGCGTTCACCGGACTGGCGCAATTGCCAGCCGCCCTGGCCATCGGCCTGGTAGAGCTGCAGGTCGAGCTGGGTCACCGAGCCGACTTCCAGTACCCAGCGAGCTGGAGCCCGCACATCGCGCTGCAGGGTGAGTTTTATCCACCAAGGGTTCAGGCTCTGGCCGACGCTCGCCTGGCCATTGGCAGCCTGAAACCGAGACTGCTGCTCGGGAGATGCCAGATCGTCGATGGTCAGGCTGCCGTCAGTGTCTTCCAGTAACTCGATATAGGCGTTGAGCGGCATGCCGCTGCTGGCGTCGGTGAGCGTCACGGATGCCATGGCCAGGCCCGTGGTCGACAGTCCGAGCAGAAGAGCGAGCAGGAAGGCGAAACGCTGCAGCATAGGTGTCCTGGAGTCGACTGGCCGAGTATTTGAGTATATGCACAGGATTGTTATCGGACGAAAACAAATATGGCGTATGGCTACCGCCGAAAAATGTCTGATTTTTCTATCCTTTCGTACGCACTGATGGGCGGACGAAGTGCTGGGCGAGAAGCGTCGACCCCGTTCGTGAGCTTCGTAGCATCGGCTTCCCCGAGGGCATTAAACCCAGTGGAATAGTCTGGTTTGGTTAAATTTTGTGCTATCATCCGCGCCCCTCGTGATAGCCCATTGATCAAAAAATATGCAAGCCGCCAAGCCGCTGTTCGACTATCCCAAGTACTGGGCCGAGTGTTTCGGGCCTGCGCCCTTCCTGCCGATGAGCCGGGAAGAGATGGATCAGCTTGGCTGGGACAGTTGCGACATCATCATCGTTACCGGTGATGCCTATGTCGATCATCCTTCGTTCGGTATGGCCATCATCGGTCGCCTGCTCGAGGCTCAGGGCTTCCGGGTCGGCATCATTGCCCAGCCGGACTGGCGCAGCAAAGACGACTTCATGAAGCTCGGCGAGCCGAACCTGTTCTTCGGCGTGGCGGCCGGCAACATGGACTCGATGATCAACCGCTACACCGCAGACAAGAAGATCCGCTCCGACGACGCCTACACACCCGGCGGTCTCGCCGGCAAGCGCCCCGACCGCGCCAGCCTGGTTTACAGCCAGCGCTGCAAGGAGGCCTATACCCATGTGCCGGTAATCCTCGGCGGCATCGAGGCCTCCCTGCGCCGCATCGCCCACTACGACTACTGGCAGGACAAGGTGCGTCGCTCGATCCTGATGGATGCCACCGCCGACATCCTGCTCTACGGCAACGCCGAGCGCGCCGTGGTGGAGATCGCCCAGCGTCTGTCGCGAGGCGAGAAGGTCGAAGCCATCACCGATGTACGCGGCACCGCATTCATTCGCCGCGACACCCCCGAGGGCTGGTTCGAGGTCGACTCGACCCGCATCGACCGCCCCGGCCGCGTCGACAAGATCATCAACCCCTACGTCAACACGCAGGACACCGAAGCCTGCGCCATCGAGCAGGCCAAAGGCGAGGTTGAAGACCCCAACGAAGCCAAGGTCGTGCAGATTCTCGAAAGCCCGCGCATGACCCGCGACAAGACGGTGATCCGTCTGCCGTCGTTCGAAAAGGTGCGCAACGACCCGGTGCTCTACGCCCACGCCAACCGCGTGCTGCACCTGGAAACCAACCCGGGCAACGCCCGCGCGCTGGTGCAGAAGCATGGCGAGGTGGACGTGTGGTTCAACCCGCCGCCCATTCCGATGACCACCGAGGAAATGGACTACGTGTTCGGCATGCCCTATGCGCGCGTGCCGCACCCGGCCTATGGCAAGGAGAAGATCCCGGCCTACGAGATGATCCGTTTCTCGGTGAACATCATGCGTGGCTGCTTCGGCGGCTGCACCTTCTGCTCGATCACCGAGCACGAGGGCCGCATCATCCAGAACCGTTCGCACGAGTCGATCATCCGTGAGATCGAGGAAATGCGCGACAAGGTGCCGGGCTTCACCGGCGTGGTCTCCGACCTCGGCGGGCCGACCGCCAACATGTACCGCATCGCCTGCAAGGACCCGGAGATCGAGAAGCACTGCCGCAAGCCGTCGTGCGTGTTCCCCGGTATCTGCGAGAACCTCAATACCGACCACTCCTCCCTGATCGAGCTGTACCGCAAGGCGCGCGCCCTGCCGGGTGTGAAGAAGATCCTGATCGCCTCTGGTCTGCGCTACGACCTGGCGGTGGAGTCGCCGGAGTACGTCAAGGAACTGGTTACCCACCACGTTGGCGGTTATCTCAAGATCGCGCCGGAGCACACCGAGCGTGGCCCGCTGGACAAGATGATGAAACCGGGCATCGGCAGCTACGACCGCTTCAAGCAGATGTTCGAGAAGTTCTCGAAGGAGGCGGGCAAGGAGCAGTACCTGATCCCGTACTTTATCGCTGCGCACCCGGGCACCACCGACGAGGACATGATGAACCTCGCCCTGTGGCTCAAACGCAACGGCTTCCGCGCCGACCAGGTGCAGGCTTTCTACCCCTCGCCGATGGCCACGGCCACGGCCATGTATCACTCGGGCAAGAATCCGCTGCGCAAGGTCACCTACAAGAGCGATGGCGTGACCATCGTCAAGAGCGAGCAGCAGCGCCGCCTGCACAAGGCCTTCCTGCGTTATCACGACCCGAAAGGCTGGCCGATGCTGCGTGAGGCGCTGGAGCGCATGGGCCGCAGTGATCTGATCGGCAACGGCAAGCACCACCTGATCCCTACCTACCAGCCGCAGACCGACGAGTATCAGAGCGCGCGGCGCAAGAACTCGACGCCGGCCGGCAGCAAGAAGGTGGGCGGGGCCGCCGGCGGCAAGATCCTCACCCAGCACACCGGCTTGCCGCCTCGCGCCAGCGATGGCAGCAAACCCTGGGATAAGCGCGAGCAGGCCAAGGCGGCGGCCGAGGCACGTAATCAGCAGGCTGCGCGTGAGCGCGCTGGCGCTGGCAAAGGCAAGAAGCCTGGGAAGAAACCCGCAGTACCGCGCTGAACATCAGCAGCACTCACGAAAACGCCAGCACTGTGCTGGCGTTTTCGTTTCAGAAGCCCTCGTCAGCGCCTTGTAGGGTGGGCTTCGGCCCACCATCGTCGTCGTGACCTGCGGCTGGCTCAGTCAGCGCTGAAACGGCAGGTCAGGTAACGGTTGGTCGGGCCGTAGCGCAGTATCGAGCCCAGGCGCCTGAACAGATACAGCGGGTGGCTGCGGTAATACGCCAGCACGGCATTGCCGACGCCTTCCGAGCGGTGCTGGCGGGCCTCTTTTTTCTTTGGTTTCTTGAACAGCCCGGAAAACTCCCAGCGTTGGATCTGCTCGAAGCGCTCATGCGCGCGCAAGCCATGACGGCGGAACAGGCGCGCGAAGCTCGCTGGGCTGAAGTCATGGAGGTGATGCGGGTTACCGTCGAGCGTGGGAGTGGTCGGCACCGAGGCAATGATGCATCCGTTCTGGGCCAGCAGCCTTGCGAGGTTTTCCACCAGACGCACCGGGTCCGGTAGGTGCTCGATGGTCTCCAGGCTGACGATACTGTCGAAGCCTGCGCTGTCGGCGAAGGTTTCGGCATTCGCGCACAGGTAGCGCAGGTTCGGCCGTCGGTAATGCGCCTGGGCATAGGCAATGGCTTCGGGGTCGATATCGATGCCCGTGATCTGCTTGTCCGGATGTCGTTCGGCCAGTAGCGCACTGCCGTAGCCACAGCCGCACGCCATGTCGAGTACACGTGAGCCAGCCAGCGAGCGGCTGGCGAATTCGTAGCGCTGCATGTGCAGATCGAGGGTGGCCTGATCGGCAGCCAGGCGTTCATCCATCTTCAGCGGATAGATGCGTTCGAGGGTATGCATGGCGGCCTGTCCTTGGGCGGCGAAGGGGAATGTACAACGGCGCTAGTCTGTTGCTTCGCGGTTGGCGCCGCAAGTATTCCACCGGTTTCATCGTGCAGCTTTGCGATGAGCGAGAGCTCTTGGATTGATCTTTAATTGGTACTATAGTGCTAAAAATAAAATCCAACCGGAGTCCGCCATGCGTGTTGCTGCTCTTTCTCTTCTAGCAGTGTCCCTGCTGCTGGTGGCGTGTGGCGAGAGCGAGGCTCCGCCGGTCGCCAATCTGGATTTCCAGAAGCAGTTGCAGACGCAACTGATCAAAGCCAAGCCTGGCGAGGTGATCGAGATACCTGCTGGTACCTGGCAGCTCGACCGCAGCCTCAGCCTCAAGGTGAGTGGTGTGACTCTCAAGGGCGCTGGTATGGACCAGACCATTCTCAGCTTCAAGGGGCAGAAGTCCGGCGCCGAGGGACTGCTGGTGAATGCTTCAGACTTCACCATCGAGGATCTGGCGCTGGAAGACACCAAGGGCGATGCGCTCAAGGTGGTAGGCGGTCAGAACATTATCATCCGCCGCGTGCGCACCGAGTGGACCAATGGCCCGGCTACCGAGAATGGTGCTTATGGCATCTACCCAGTGCAGACCGAGAACGTGCTGATCGACGGCGTAGTGGCCATCGGCGCTTCTGACGCGGGCATCTATGTGGGTCAGTCGCGCAACGTGGTGGTGCGCAACAGCCGTGCCGAGCGCAACGTCGCGGGTATCGAAATCGAGAACACCATCGGTGCCGACGTTTATGACAACGTCGCCACTGGCAATACCGGCGGCATCCTAGTGTTCAACATGCCCAACCTGCCGCAGCCGGGGCATACCACGCGTGTCTATCGCAACAAGGTCGAAGGCAACAACCACAAGAACTTCGGTCATAAAGGCACGCCAGTGGCCAGTGTGCCGGCCGGCTCCGGAGTGCTGGTCAACTCCAACGACAAGGTGGAAATCTTCGACAACGATATCGGCGACCACCGCACCGCCAATGTCATCGTCAGCAGCTACTTCAGCACCGGTTATACCGACCTCTCCACTGCCGAGGACTTTGACCCCTATCCAGAAGCCATCCATATCCATGGCAACCGTTTCGGGCCGGCGGGCGACAGCCCTGACAGCCTTGAGCTCAAGGCTCTCAAGCTGACCCAATTCGGCCTCAATGGACGCCTGCCCGATATTCTCTGGGATGGCTACGTCAATCCTGACAAGCTGGTGGACGGCAAGCTGCCGTCCGAGCTGGCGATCTGCATCGACAATGGTGACGCCGGTATTGTCAACGTCGATGGCCCTGGCGGTTACAAGAACATCAGCACCGAGATCGAGCCACATCGCTGCGAGCTGTCCCGTCTGCCCGCCGTCGAACTGCGCTCCGCGTTGGCAGAGAAAGGCGAGGGCGCATGAACAACGGCTGGATATTGCTGATTGCCGTGCTGCTCGCTGCTTGTAAGCCGCCGCCGCATTTGCCTTTGTACATGCCCAGCGGTGACCACTACCCGGAAAAACTCAGTAGCTGGGCCGTGCTGCAACAGCGCGATGGCCAACTGCAGCCAGCCAACGGTGTGTTGCCCTATGACCTCAATACGCCGCTGTTCACCGACTATGCGCACAAGCTTCGTACCATCTGGATGCCGCAGGGAAGCAGTGCGCAGTACGGCGAGGCGCGCTTCGATTATCCGGTGGGCACGGTACTGAGCAAGACCTTCTATTACCCGCGCGACGCTCAAGGACGCTTGCTGCGCAACGAGCAGCGCGACACGGAAGTGGTAGAGCTTGAACGGATAAGGCTGATCGAGACGCGTATCCTGCTGCGTCAGGAGCAAGGCTGGGTGGCCTTGCCCTATGTCTGGGACGATGCCCAGCGTGAGGCGACCCTGGAATGGGCCGGTGCCAGCTTCGACTTGGAGTTGCATGATGAGCGCGGCGAGATGCTGGCGGTCGACTATCAGGTGCCGGACGCCAACCAGTGCGCGGGTTGTCATGAGGAGCAGGCGGGCAAGGGTGTGCAGCCGCTGGGGCCTAAGGTGCGGCATCTGAACAAGGATTTCAGCTATGTCGATGGCTTGGCCAATCAGTTGCAGCGCTGGCAGTCGGTAGGTTTTCTGCAGGGCGTCCCGGCCGCTGTGGAGGCTCTTTCACGCAACGCGCGATGGGGGGCGCCGCGTGAGACGGAGGGGCTGCAAGCGCAGGCGCGCAGCTATCTGGATGCCAATTGCTCGCACTGCCATAACCCTGAAGGCCCGGGGCGTACCTCAGGCCTGTATCTCGACCCAGCCACACCGCTGAGCATCGCCTTTGGGCTGTGCAAGCAACCGGTGGCGGCTGGCAAGGGCTCGGGCGATCGTCTGGTGGACATTCATCCCGGTGCACCGGAGAAATCGGTGCTGAGCTTTCGTCTGCACAGCACCGACCCCAGCGTCATGATGCCCGAGCTGGGTCGCTCCACCTCCCACCGCGAAGGGCTGGAGGTGATCGACCGTTGGATTGCCAGCCTCGATGGCGGGTGCTGAAGTCTGCGGCTATTTGTCATCAACTCCTGATTTTCTTTGCCCTAGACTTGTGCATCCATCCGGCGCTGGTGCAAGTGATGCGCCAATGCGGGGCTCGTCGCGGCCAGCGCAGCACCAAAACACGGCTTTGCCGCTGGCATAAGTCTTGCGCGGCACAGGGTATCGTCCAGGCTAGCAGGAGGCCGCCGTGTCGATTCATGTCGCGCTGCACCACGTCACCCACTACCGCTACGACCGCGCGGTCAACCTCGGGCCGCAGGTCGTGCGCCTGCGCCCGGCACCGCACAGTCGCACGCGCATCCTCTCCTACGCGCTGAAGGTCGAACCGGGCCAGCACTTCATCAACTGGCAGCAGGACCCGCAGGGCAACTACCTGGCGCGCCTGGTGTTTCCCGAGAAGACCCGCGAATTCAAGGTCGAGGTGGACCTGGTCGCCGAGATGGCGGTGTTCAACCCCTTCGATTTCTTTCTCGAACCCTATGCCGAGCGCATTCCCTTCGCCTATACCGAGGGCGAGCAGCGCGAGCTGGCGCCCTACCTGGTCAAGCTGCCGGCCACGCCACTATTCGCCGAGTACCTGGCCGGCGTCGAGCGCACGCCCAAGCCCAGCGTCGATTTCCTGGTCGAGCTGAACCAGCGCCTGTCGGCCGACATCCGCTACCTGATCCGCATGGAGCCGGGCGTGCAGACGCCGGAACAGTCGCTCGAGCTGGCCTCCGGTTCCTGCCGCGACTCGGCCTGGCTGCTGGTGCAGCTGCTGCGTCACCTAGGTCTGGCGGCGCGCTTCGTCTCCGGCTACCTGATCCAGCTCACTGCCGACGTCAAATCCCTCGATGGCCCCAGCGGCACCGACAAGGACTTCACCGACCTGCACGCCTGGTGCGAGGTTTACCTGCCCGGCGCTGGCTGGATTGGCCTTGACCCGACTTCAGGCCTGTTCGCGGGTGAAGGCCACATTCCGCTGGCCTGCAGCCCGGAGCCGTCCTCGGCGGCGCCGATCACCGGCGGGCTGGACGAGTGCGAGGTGGAGTTCGAGCACCTGATGAGCGTCGAGCGCGTGTGGGAGGCGCCGCGCGTCACCAAGCCCTACAGCGAGGCGCAGTGGCAGGCGATCCAGGCGCTGGGGCGACGCATCGACGATGACCTGAGCAAGCACGACGTGCGCCTGACCATGGGCGGCGAACCGACCTTCGTCGCCCTCGATTACCCCGATGACGACGAGTGGAATACCGCCGCGCTCGGGCCGAACAAGCGCCGCCTGGCCGCCGACCTGTTCCATCGCCTGCGCGATCACTATGCGCCCCATGCGCTGGTGCACTTCGGCCAGGGCAAGTGGTACCCGGGCGAGCAGTTGCCGCGCTGGTCGCTGAACTGCTTCTGGCGCCGCGACGGCGAACCGCTGTGGCATGACCCCAAACTGCTGGCCGACGAGAAGCGTGGCTACGGTGCCAGCGCCGACACCGCTGCGCGTTTTCTCGCCGCCCTGGCGGCGCGTCTGGATGTGGACGCCGGCAACGTCTTCCCGGCCTATGAGGACTGGTTCTACTACCTGTGGCGCGAGCGCAAGCTGCCGGACAACGTCACCCCGGACGATCCGCGCCTGAGCGACCCGCTGGAGCGCGAGCGCCTGCGCAAGGTGTTCGATCAGGGCCTCGACGCCGTAGTCGGCCACGTGCTGCCGCTGGCGCGCCAGGTGGTGGGCGAGGGCTGGCAGAGTGGGCGCTGGTTCCTGCGCGACGAGCATTGCCGGCTGCTGCCAGGCGACTCGCCGCTGGGCTATCGCCTGCCGCTGGATTCGCTGCCCTGGGTCAGCCAGGCCGACTACCCCTACATCAATCCGGTCGATCCCAGTCAGGCGTTGCCACCCTTGCCCAGCCCGGCGCAGATCCAGCGTCAGCTGCGCGGCGTCTGGCGCGGCGCCAGTGCCGGCCCGCAAAGCGCGCGTCCGGCCTGCGGGCAGTCGGCTGCCGGCATTGTACGCACCGCGCTGTGCGCCGAGCCGCGCGAGGGCCGCTTGTACCTGTTCATGCCGCCGTTGGCCCATCTGGAGGACTATCTGGAGCTGGTCGCGGCCATCGAGGCCGTGGCTGCCGAGCTCAATTGCCCGGTCTTGCTGGAAGGCTATGAGCCACCGCTGGACCCGCGCCTGTTGCACTTTCGCGTCACCCCCGACCCCGGTGTGATCGAGGTGAACATCCACCCGGCGGCCAGCTGGGACGAGCTGGTCGAGCGCTGCGAATTTCTCTACGAGGCGGCACGTCAATCGCGCTTGTCCAGCGAGAAGTTCATGATCGACGGGCGCCACACCGGCACCGGCGGCGGCAACCACTTCGTCCTTGGCGGTGCGACACCGAGCGATTCGCCCTTCCTGCGCCGCCCCGACCTGCTGCGCAGCCTGATCAGCTACTGGCACAACCACCCGTCGCTGTCCTACCTGTTCAGCGGCCTGTTTATCGGCCCGACCTCGCAGGCGCCGCGTGTCGACGAGGCGCGCAATGACGCCTTGTACGAGCTGGAAATCGCCTTCGCGCAGATGCCCGAGCCGGGCCGCGACTGCCCGCCGTGGCTGGTCGACCGCCTGCTGCGCAACCTGCTGGTGGACGTCACCGGCAACACCCATCGCGCCGAGTTCTGCATCGACAAGCTGTACTCGCCGGATTCGGCCAGCGGCCGCCTCGGCCTGCTCGAGCTACGCGCCTTCGAGATGCCGCCGCACGCGCAGATGAGCCTGGCCCAGCAACTGCTGCTGCGTGCGCTGATCGCACGCTTCTGGCAGGAACCCTACCGCCCGGCCAGGCTGGTGCGTTGGGGCTCCGAGCTGCATGATCGCTTCCTCCTGCCGCACTTCGTCGAGCAGGATTTCGCCGACGTGCTGCAGGAATTGTCGGCCTTCGGCTATCCGCTGCGCGCCGAGTGGTTCGCCCCGCACCTGGAGTTCCGTTTTCCCAAGGCCGGCGACTTCGCGGTCAAGGGTATCGACCTGGAGCTGCGCCAGGCCCTGGAACCCTGGCACGTACTGGGCGAGGAGGGCGCCATCGGCGGCACCGTGCGCTACGTCGACTCGTCGCTGGAGCGCATGCAGGTCAAGGTCAACGGCATGGCGCCGGATCGCTACCTGCTGACCTGCAACGGCGTGCCGGTGCCATTGCGACCGACCGGCAAGGTCGGCGAGTTCGTTGGCGGCGTGCGCTTCCGTGCCTGGCAGCCGGCCAGTTGTCTGCAGCCGACCATCGGCGTGCACGCGCCGCTGGTGTTCGACCTGGTCGACACCTGGATGCAGCGCTCGCTGGGCGGTTGCCAGTACCATGTGGCGCATCCGGGCGGTCGCAACTACGACAGCCTGCCGGTCAACGCCTACGAGGCCGAGAGCCGGCGACTGGCGCGTTTCTTCCGCCTGGGCCACAGTCCGGGCAAGCGCCCCGTCATGCAGCCGATAGACAATAATGAACTGCCGATGACCCTGGATCTGCGTCGCGTTTGACGTCGATTCCATCTGTGGGAGGGGCTTTAGCCGCGAACCGTCGCCGCTGAAGCGCCTCCCACGGATGCGGCATCAACCTGCATCACGCTGCACCGCCTTGCCACTGCCGAGCCTGCCATGCACGACCTGCTAGCCGATTACCCGCCGCCCAACGGCGCCTACCACGAACTGCTCGATGCCAAGGGCAACGTGCGCCCGCATTGGCGCCGCCTTTACGAGCAACTGGCGCGCAGCCGCCCGGAGCATCTGGCGCAGCGCGAGGCCATGCTGGCCCGGCAGATCCAGGAAAACGGCGTCACCTACAACGTCTACGCCGACCCGGAAGGTGCGGATCGCCCTTGGGAACTGGATCTGCTGCCCAACCTGATACCGGCGGACGAGTGGCAGCAGATCGCCGCCGGCGTGGCCCAGCGCGCGACCCTGCTCAATCGCGTGCTGGCCGATCTGTATGGCCCGCAGAAGCTGATCGCCGAAGGCCTGCTGCCGACCGAGCTGGTATTCGGTCACAACAACTTCCTCTGGCCGTGCCAGGGCATGCAGGCACCAGGCGGCACCTGGCTGCACCTGTATGCCGTGGACCTGGCCCGTGCGCCGGACGGACGCTGGTGGGTTACCGCCGACCGTACCCAGGCGCCCTCCGGGGCCGGCTATGCGCTGGAGAACCGGCAGATCGTCTCCCGCGCCTTCCCCGAGCTGTACCGCGATCTGCGCGTGCAGTACCTGGCCAGTTTCTTCCGTACCCTGCAGGACACCCTGGCGCGCCAGGCACCGAGTGGCGGCGAGACGCCGCTGGTGGTGCTGCTGACGCCGGGGCGCTTCAACGAAAGCTATTTCGAGCACCTGTACCTGGCGCGCCAGCTCGGCTACCCGTTGGTCGAGGGCAGCGACCTGACCGTGCGTGACGCCACCCTCTACCTCAAGACCCTGGCTGGCCTGCGCCGCGTGCATGCGGTGTTGCGCCGTCTCGACGATGACTACTGCGACCCGCTGGAGCTGCGCACCGATTCGGCCCTTGGCGTGCCTGGCCTGCTCGAAGCGGTGCGCCGTGGTCGCGTGCTGGTGGCCAATGCCCTGGGCAGCGGCGTGCTGGAGTCACCTGGCCTGCCGGGTTTCCTGCCGGCGATCAGCGAGCATCTGCTCGGCGAGGAGCTGCTGCTGCCGTCCATCGCCAGTTGGTGGTGCGGCGAGCCGCCGGTACTGGATGAGGCGCTAGAGAAACTCGACCAGTTGCTGGTACGCCCGGCCTTTCCCTCGCAGAGCTTCACGCCAGTGTTCGGCCGCGATCTGGACGAGGCGCAGCGCGCCAAGCTGGCCGAACGACTGCAGGCACGCCCCTACGCCTATGTCGCGCAAGCGCGGGCCAAGCTGTCGCAGGCGCCGGTGTGGGATGGCAGCGGCCTGCAGCCACGCGCCATCGGCATGCGTGTGTTCGCCGTGGCCAGCGCCGATGGCTATCGGGTGATGCCGGGCGGCCTGACCCGCGTGGCCGCCGAGGCCGATGCCGAGGTGGTGTCGATGCAGCGGGGTGGCGCGAGCAAGGACACCTGGGTGCTGGGCACTCGGCAGAGCGCGGGCGAGCCCTGGCAGACGCAACGCACCCTGGGCAGCGCCGACCTGGTGCGCAGCGACCCCTTCCTGCCCTCGCGCGTGGTGGAGAACCTGTACTGGTTCGGTCGTTACGCCGAGCGCTGTGAGGGCAATGCGCGCCTGCTGCGCATCATGCTGGCGCGTTACGTCGACGATGACGACGACCCGCAGGCACTGCAGAGCGCCCTGGCGCTGGCGCAGGACCTTGGACTGCTGGCCGGCGCGGATGAAGGCGAGCTGGAGGCGCGCCTGCTGCAGGCGCTGCTCGGTAGCGACTGGCCGAACAGCCTGCGCGCCAATCTGCAGCGTCTGCAATGGGCTGCCGGCAGCGTGCGTGGCAAGCTGTCCCAGGCCAACTGGCAGGCGCTGGTGGAGTTGCAGCGCGAGGCACAACTGCTCGAAGGTCAGCCGGCGGACTTCGGCGAACTGCTGGATTTTCTCAACCGCCTGCTGATGTCGCTGGCGGCGCTGTCGGGTTTCGCCCTCGACGACATGACTCGCGACGACGGCTGGCGCTTTCTCATGCTCGGCCGCTACATCGAGCGCCTGCAGTTTCTCTGCGACAGCTTCGCCGGCTTCCTGCGCAGCGGCTCGGCTACCGATCAGTCGGCGCTGGAGTGGCTGCTGGAACTGGGCAACAGCAGCATCACCTACCGCACCCGCTACCTGGCTTCGGCGCAGTTGATCCCGGTACTCGACCTGCTGCTGCTGGACGAGCAGAACCCGCATGCCGTGATCTTCCAGATGCGCACCCTGCTGCGTTCGCTGGAAGGGCTCAATGAGCGCTTCGAGCTGCCGGCCGAGCGCTACCTGGCGTATCTGGAGGAGCAGCTTGCCGCGTTCAGCCTCGCCAGTCTGGAAAACCCGCTGTTCGGCCCCGGCAGCACCCGCGCGGTGCTCGAAGGCCTGGCCGATCTGCTGGTGGCCATCAGCGAGGCCGCCGGCGCGGTATCCGATCATCTTGGGCTGCGTTTCTTCGCTCATGTCGATGTCAGCCAACGGACGCAATCCTCATGAGCAGCGCCTTTTATCAAGTTCTACACGACACTCACTATCGCTATTCGGCGCCGGTTTCCCTGGCCCAGCAACTGGCGCACCTGTGGCCGCGCGAATGCCCCTGGCAGCGCTGCCACGAGCAGGAGCTGCGCGTCGACCCGCAGCCCTGCCAGCGCCGTGACGGTCTGGACGTGTTCGGCAACCCGCTGACGCGCCTGGTGTTCGAGCGTCCGCATGAGCAACTCAGTGTCAGTGCGCGGCTGCGTGTCGAGGTGCTGGCGCGCCCTGCGCTCGACCTCGACGATTCGCCGAATTGGGAGGCGGCCTGCGCGGCGCTCAGCTATAGCGGCAAGCCGATGGAGCCGGCATTGCTGGAAGCGGCACGTTACCGCTTCGAGTCACCCTATGTACGCCTCAAGCAGGTCTTCGCCGAGTACGCCGATGACTGTTTCACCCCCGGTCGTCCCCTGCTGCAGGCCGGTCAGGCGCTGATGCAGAAAATCTTCGAGGAGTTCAGCTTCGATGCCGGCGCTACCCAGGTGGCGACGCCGCTATTGCAAGTCCTGGAAGAGAAGCGCGGTGTGTGCCAGGACTTCGCCCACCTGATGCTCGCCTGCCTGCGCTCACTCGGCCTGGCTGCCCGCTACGTCAGCGGCTACCTGCTGACCCAGCCACCGCCCGGTCAACCACGGCTGATCGGTGCCGATGCGTCGCATGCCTGGATATCGCTGTATTGCCCGCGTCAGGGCTGGGTGGACTTCGATCCGACCAACAACGTGCGCCCGGCTCTGGAGCACATCACCCTGGCCTGGGGCCGGGATTTCTCCGATGTGTCGCCGCTGCGTGGGGTGATCCTGGGGGGCGGCAGCCATGACCCGGAAGTGCAGGTCACGGTGCTGCCGCTCGGATAGATGGGATGAAGGGCTTCGCTTGAAGCCCTGGAAATGACTCAGTCGACCAGCTTCACGCTGCCTTTCATCATCGAGTAGTGACCGGGGAAGGAGCAGAAGAAGCTGTAGTCTTCGCCCGCCGCCAGCTTGCTGACGTCGAAGGTGACCGAGGTGCTTTCGCCGCCGCCGATCAGGTCGGTGTAAGCGATCACGCGCTCGTCACCGGCTTTTACGTAGCTGGCGTCCGGGCCGGCGGGAATGCCGTCGGTGGCCACGCCGGGCATGTCGGCGGTCTTGCTCAGTACCCAGTTGTGGCCCATGGCGGTCTTGGGCAACGAGCCGGTGTGCTTGAGGTTGACGGTGAAGGTCTTGCAACTCTTGCTGACGGAGATGGCCTGGGTGTTGAAGGTCATCTGATCGGTCGATTCGACATCCACCGAGCATTCGGCAGCAAGGAGCGGTGTGCTGGCCAGGCCGAGCAGAGCGATTAGAGCAGCGTTACGCAACATCATGTGAATCCTCCAGATTCTGAGTTTCCGGTCAGGTCTGGACAGATTCGCACAGCTTTCAGTGCGCGTGGGTGCGACCGAACGCCACGTCAGGTTATCCCGACAATCTGTGGGTAACTCTGTTGAGAAGCTCTGTAACGGCGCTCCAGCGCCTGATTTCGCGGGCTTTCTGGGTGGCTGGTCAGGTTTTGCTCAGGGCGCTCCTGCCAAGCAAAAAATCCTTTGTAATGAATTGATTGGAGGTGCGCAGCGAAAATGTGCGGGCGTCTGTCGCGCCGCGCTGGCTTATCCCCGAAAAGCGTGGAGCAAGCTGTGGATAAGCTTGGGGAAACTGCATGCCGGCCGCACATTTGGAAGCCTGCCGCCGGCTGATCAGGAAATGATCGTCTCAGCTGTTACTGGTTGGGCGCAGCGCCTGCCATAGGCGAGTGCCAAGGCTGACCAGCGGCAGGCTGAGCATACCGGCGACCACACCCAGCAGGGCATTGAGCAGCGTCGGCACCACTGCGGAAAGTAGCTGCCCTGCATCCTGGGCTACCCACTGCGCGGCGTGATGCACGGCGGCATCGACCGGCGGCAGGCCATGACTGAGAATGCCGCCGCCAACCATGAACATGGCCGCGGTGCCGATCAACGATAACGCCTTCATCAGCCAGGGAGCCAGGTGCAGGATGCCGCGGCCGCAGGCCTGGGCGAAGGCGCTGGCGCGCTGGCTGAGGTAGAGCCCGGCGTCGTCCAGCTTGACGATGCCGGCCACCAGGCCGTAGACGCCGACGGTCATCAGCAGGGCGATACCGCTGAGCACCAGCACCTGATTGAGGAAACTGGCGGTGGCGACGGTGCCCAGGGTGATGGCGATGATCTCGGCCGACAGCACGAAGTCGGTACGCACCGCGCCGCGGATCTTGTCGCGCTCGAAGGCCACCAGGTCCATCTGCGGATCGGCGATGGCCTCCAGCAGGGGCTGCTGTTCGTCGTCTTCGTGCCGGTGCAGCAGCTTGTGGATCAGCTTCTCGGCCCCTTCGTAGCAAAGAAACAGACCGCCGAGCATCAGCAAGGGCACCACCAGCCAGGGTGCCACGGCGCTGATCAACAGTGCGGCCGGCACCAGGATCGCCTTGTTGACCAGCGAGCCCTTGGCCACTGCCCAGACTACCGGCAGTTCGCGATCCGCCTTGACCCCGGTGACCTGCTGGGCATTGAGTGCGAGGTCATCGCCCAATACACCGGCGGTCTTGCGCGCGGCGATCTTGGTCATGGTGGCGACGTCATCGAGTACTGTGCTGATGTCGTCGATCAGGGCGAGCAGGCTGCTTCCGGCCATGTTGCGGCTTCCGTAGGGAGAGAAGCCGCAGAGCGTAGCATTGTGTTACATGTCTGCGTACAGGCTCAGACGGGCGCGCGATCCACCCATTTCGGCGCCACGCTGGGGCGCCACTCGCTCAGGGCGTCGAGCAGGTCTTGCGGGCTGTCTGCGATCTGCAGCATCTCGCGGTGCTGCGGGCGCACGAAGCGCTCGGCGACCAGATGATCGAGGAAGTCGCCGAGTTTGCTGTAAAAACCGTTCACCTCCAGCAGGCCCAGTGGCTTGGCGTGGTAGCCCAACTGGCCCCAGGTCCAGACTTCGAACAGCTCTTCCAGGGTGCCAAGGCCGCCAGGCAGGGCGATGAAGGCGTCGGCCAGTTCGGCCATGCGCGCCTTGCGTGCGTGCATGCCGTCCACCACTTCCAGGCAGGTCAGGCCGCGGTGGCCGATCTCGGCACGCTCGAGGCTTTGCGGGATGATCCCGATGACCTCGCCGCCGGCATTCAGCGCTGCATCGGCGACCACGCCCATCAGGCCGACGGCGCCGCCACCGTAGATCAGGCGAATGCCGCGCTCGGCCAGGTGTTGGCCGAGCGCTTCGGCAGCCTGGCGATAAACGGGACTGGCGCCAGGGCTGGCACCACAGAAGACACAGACGCTACGCAGGGACATGTACGGGCTCCTTGGCTGAATATGCCAAGGGTAACCAGCCGCTGCGCTGCCACCAAGGGTCAGTGCCGCGTATCAATGCCGCAGGTGGCGCAGGCGTAGCTGGCGAGCAGTTGCTTGAGCAGGTCGTTGAGGTGCATGGCGCGGCTTCCTGACGCAGGGACATGGGGTTCAGGCTAGCCCCGCTGCTGGCGCCGCGCCGTTAGATTGTTTCGATGAGGGCGATAGCCGCCACTCCATCACATCAGCTCCATCGCGCTCATCCCGGCCAGACCCAGCAGCACCACGCCGCAGGCTGCGTAAGTCAGGCGGTGCCAGAGCAGCGAGGCGGCGCGGCGGAACCAGTCCACCAGGCCGGCGCAGATGAAGCACCAGAGCAGTGAGGACACCATGAAGCCGGCGAAGAACACCGCCAGGTGCGTCGGTGTTGGCTGGGCAACGCCGATGGCCGCCATCGCCCCGCCCATGGCGGCCCAGTAGACGATGTTCTGCGGGTTGGTCAGCGACAGCGCGGCGCCGGCGGCGAGGGCGCCTCCGGCCGCGACTTGGCCGTCGTCGCTGGGTTGCGGCGGGCGATGAGCATCGCGCAGCGACTGGTAGCCGAGCCAGGCCAGATACAGGGCGCTGGCCAGGGTCAGTGGATAACGGATCTGCGCGCTGTCGAGCAGCAGGGCCAGTCCGGTCAGGCCGAGAGCGGCCCAGGTGGCGTCGCCGACCAGCGAGCCGATCTGTACCAGCAGCGCCGGCTTGTAGCCGTCACGCAAGCCGCGGCGCAGGGTTTCGCTGAACACGGCACCCGGCGCGGCGTTGAACACGAAGCCCAGGAGCATGGCGGCGAGAAAGAAACTGAACATGAAACGTCCTTAACAGGCAGGAGAACGGAGGCTACTGACCCAAGCAGGCAGTGTGCCAGGGATCAAAATAAAGTTTTCCACGCAGGCTGTTGAAAGAATTGTGGATAAGCTGGTGGTTCCTGCCTGCGAAACCCTGAAAACGCCGCTTTCATCCCCTTGGTGAAGATTTGAGCAGGCATAATTTTCCTTTGTGCACAGGGACTTGACATATTCCAGCGGTTTCCTGGCCGGAGCCTGGGCTTGTCCACGATAGTTGTGGGTGATGTTGTTGATAACTTCTGTACCCATTGCTGAATCCCAGGCGCTACAAGCATTTCAGCGCTTTGTTTGTTTTCTGATCACTCTCCGGTGTGGGCCTGTCAGGGTATGAGAAGCGCCACTTTGTCCAGAGCTTCTTCGTATCACGGGCGGCCGCGTATTGGTTATCCCCGGAATCTGTTTATCGGTCTGTGGGTAAGCTGGTGACGAGTCGTTCGATGGCCCGTCTCTGCTGGGTGTCAGGCGAGCGTCGAAGTTTTCGTCAGCCTACTCAGCGGGCAGCGCGCCAAGTTGGGTGGAGCGCCCGAGTAGTTGAAGGGCGCGATCCGGATAGTCGGTGATCAGGCCGTCGGCGCCCATCTCCAGCAGTCTGCGCATATCGGGCTGTTCGTTGATTGTCCACAGGTGTACCTGCAAGCCGCGGTGCTGAGCGTTGCGAACCAGTCGTGGCGTGGCCAGGGTCAGGCCGCTGTGCTGCGGTGGAATCTGCAGCACCGGATAGGAGGGTGACAGCAGACCGCTAAGGCCCAGCCAGTTCAGCGCCAGCAGCAGGCGTACCGAAACCGGCCCGCCAGCCGTCGCTACCTCCGGGCAGAGCTGACGAAAACGCTGCAGGCTGCGCTCATGGAAGCTGCCAACGATGACACGATCGAGCTGATCATAGGCCGCCAGCATTTCACACAGCACGGCCTCCATGCCGACATCCGCAACCTTGATTTCCACAGCCTTGGGGATTAGCGGAAAGCGCTCGAACACTTCTTCCAGCGCGGCAATACGGGTGCCCTGGCCACGGTATGGATAGCTCTGGCCGCCATTTGCTGTCCATTTGTAGCCGGCATCCAAGGCCTGCAGCTCTGCGAGATTGAAATGCGCGACCGGGCCCTGGCCGTTGGTGGTGCGCTCCAGAGTGTCATCGTGGATGACCACCAGACGGGCGTCGCGGCTCAGGTGCAGGTCCATCTCCAGCATGTCGACGCCGAGAGCGGCGGCTCGTTCGAAGGCGAACAGGGTGTTCTCAGGCCACAGACCAGCGCCGCCACGATGGGCAATGACCAGCGGGCGCTGGCCCAGGTCTTCCAGCACTGCGGGTGTGCTCGCTGGCTTGCTGATCAGCGCCAGTAGCAGTACGACGGCACCGATCAGCAGCAGCGGCACGAGCAGAAATCGGGTGAGGCGCAGCATGGGCGGTGTCTCGAAACCGGTTCGGGACTTTGTGCCCCAGCGCAGGGGCATTGGCAAGCGCCAATGCCGCGGCCGCGAGAGGGCAGGTGCCGGAACGGCTCAGCTGGCCAGCAGCCAGACGCCGGCCAGCGCCGAAGCACCACCGGCCAGACGCACTAGCGGCGCGGCCGCTTGCGGCAGGAAGCGCACCAGGGCGAAACCGATGGCGTGCAGCGCGGCGGTGGCGACGATAAAGCCGATGGCATAGCCGACGGGGCTGGCCAGGTCCGGCAGTTCCAGGCCGTGGGCGACGCCGTGGGTGAGGGCGAAGATGGCGGTCAGGGCAACGGATACCGCCATCGGCAGGCGCGCCGCCACGGCCACCAGCAGACCGAAGGCCAAGACCGAACCGGCGATGCCGGTTTCCATCAGCGGGATTTCCACGCCGGCGAAACCCAGCAGGCCGCCGACCAGCATGCTGCCGACGAAGGTCAGCGGCAGCGCCCAGCGCGCCGCGCCGCTTTGCTGCGCCGCCCACAGGCCGACGGCGAACATCGCCAGCAGGTGATCGAGGCCGAACACCGGGTGGGCCAGACCGGCCATGATCCCCGAGTCGCCATGCCCGGGATGGGCGAAGGCCAGCGCCGGTGTGCAGAACAGGGCGATGGCATAGAGGGTTTTGCGCAGATTCATGAGGTTCTCCTTGAGGGGAATCAGGCCGCCGTGAGCATGCCCTGGCGTTCGATGAAGGCGATGATCTCGTCGAGACCCTGGCCGATTTTCTGATTGCTGAAGACGAAGGGCTTGTCGCCGCGCATCTTCAGGGTGTCGCGCTCCATTACCTCCAGCGAGGCGCCGACCATGGGCGCCAGGTCGACCTTGTTGATCACCAGCAGGTCGGACTTGCAGATGCCCGGGCCGCCCTTGCGCGGCAGCTTGTCGCCGGCGGATACGTCGATCACGTAGAGGGTCAGGTCGGACAGCTCGGGGCTGAAGGTGGCGGAAAGGTTGTCGCCGCCGGATTCGACGATGATCAGGTCTAGGCCGGGGAAGCGGCGGTTGAGCTGCTCCACTGCTTCCAGGTTGATCGAGGCGTCCTCGCGGATGGCGGTGTGCGGGCAGCCGCCGGTTTCCACGCCGATGATGCGCTCAGGCTCCAGGGCCTCGTTGCGCACCAGGAACTGGGCGTCTTCCTGGGTGTAGATGTCGTTGGTGACCACGGCGATGTTGTAGCGCTCGCGCAGGGCGCGGCACAGGGCCAGGGTGAGGGCGGTCTTGCCGGAACCGACCGGGCCGCCGATACCGACACGCAGAGGTTGGCTGTTCATGTGCTGTTGTTCCTCGTCAGGAGCGGAAGAGACGCGAGTACTGGCGTTCGTGCGCCATGCTCGCCAGGGCCAGGCCGAAGACGGCGCTGCCCCAGTGTTCGGGGGAAAGGCTGGCGGCCTGCTGCTGGGCGGCTTCGAGCGTCGGCAGCAGGCGGCTGGTCAGGCGCTGGGCGGCCTGCTGGCCCAGCGGCAACACCTTCATCAGGACGGCCAGCTGGTTTTCCAGCCAGCCCCAGAGCCAGGCGGCCAGGGCATCGTCCGGGGTGATCTGCCAGGCGCGTGCGGCCAGTGCCCAGGCCAGTGCCAGGCCCGGTTCGTCCTGGCTTGCAAGCAGTTCGCGCGCCGCCTCGTCCAGCTCGGGCAGGCCTTCGAGCAGTTGCCGCAGCGAGTAGCCCATCTGCCGGCTTTCCAGAGCCAGTTCGCGGGTCTCGCGGCTGGCGCGGTGCCGTTCGGCCAGTTCCTGCAGGTGCGGCCAGTCACCCTCGTGCGCGGCGCAACAATGTGCCAGCAGTAGCGGTGCTTCGAAGCGGGCGAGGTTGAGCGTGAGCTGATCGGCCAGCCAGCGTTCGGCGGCGTCGGCATCCTGGATCAGGCCGCTATCTATCGCCCACTCCAAGCCTTGAGAGTAGCTGTAACCGCCGATGGGCAGCTGTGGGCTGGCCAGGCGCAGCAGTGCCCAGGCGGGTTTCATGAGCTGACCCCGATACGTGCGGGCGACGGCGCTTGGCTCACTTGCGCACACCGAACTGGTGCAGGCGCGGGCCGTAGTTGAATTCCTCGTCGCCGTGATGGGAGTGATGGTGACCGCCGCCATAGGCGCCCTGTTCAGGCTGGTAGGGCGCTTCGATGGCCTCGACAGTGGCGCCGAGCTGTTCGAGCATGGCCTTGAGCACATAGTCGTCGGGCAGGCGCAGCCAGCCGTCACCCAGTTGCAGGGCGACATGGCGGTTGCCCAGGTGGTAGGCGGCGCGCATCAGCTCGAAGGGGCTGGCGCAGGTGACATGCAGCAGCGGTTCGGCCTTGGCACGCACGCGTACGATGCGTCCGTCCTTGGCCTGCAGAAACTCACCATCGGCCAGTGCCGGTTGGCCGCGTTCGAGGAACAGGCCGACCTCTTCGCCCGCCGTGGTGAAGCAGCGCAGACGGCTTTTGCTACGGGCTTCGAAGGTCAGTTCCAGTTCGGCGTCAGCAGCAGCCTGCGGCGCGATTCGGGTGTGGATCACCAGCATGCGTATCTATTCCGGGGCAATGTGCCCGGAAATAGTGCAAGTGGCTTGCCAAGGCCGAGAAGCGGCGCAGGACGGGGCGTTCAAGTGCTCTGTGGATAACTTGGCGAGGCGGTCAGGATTTATTTGGTGCGTTTTCGTTGCGTGCGCACACTTATGGTGCGCGCTATTCGGCGGGCTTGCCCAGGCCCAGCCAGTGCTTGCCGCCGATCATGATGAAGCGCAGTTGCTGGATGATCTTGGCTTCGGCGCTGAGGTGCGCCGGCAGATTTTCCGCCGGCGGGTCGATCAGTTCGGGCAGGGTGGCGAACACCGTCTTCACCACCAGATCCGACACCACGTCGAGGCCGGCATCGTCGAGCTGCGGCATGCGGTTCATCAGTTTCAGGTCGGCTGCCAGGTCGCTGGTGATGCGTTCGCGCAGGGCGGCGATGGCCTGGCGCACCGGTTGCGAGCCGCCGTACTGCTCGCGGGCGAGAAACAGGAACTGGCCATGGTTGGCGGCCACTTCGGCGAGGAAGATGCGCACCGAGGCGTCGATCATGCCGCGCATCTCGAACTCGTGACGGCGCACCTGGCGGATCGCCGCACGGAAGGTTTCGCCCACCTCCGCCACCAGCGCCAGGCCCAGCTCGTCCATGTCGGCGAAGTGGCGATAGAAACCGGTGGGCACGATGCCGGCGACGCGGGTCACTTCACGCAGGCTCAGGCTGCCAAAGCCACGACCGCTCTCCATCAGGGTGAGCGCGGCTTCCATCAGGGCCTGGCGGGTCTGCTGCTTCTGTTCGGCGCGTGGCGTCATGCGAGATCGGGGTCATTGAGCGATGCCGCACTCTAGCAAATGCGCGGCGCCAGCGTCGAACCATGGCTGGCAGCTTTCAGTGAACAACTGTTGACTGAAATAAGGCAAATTTGTCAACCTTGTGCACAGGTGTTCACTGGAATCCATTTATGGCTCTGCTGTCCCTGGCGCTGGCGCGGCATGTCGCGCGCGGCCTGCAACCGCTGCGCCGGCTCTGTGCATCCGGCTGGCTGCGCGAGGCGGACGTCGACCTGTGCCTGCGGCTGCTGCACCCGGCGCTGCGCCTCAATCGCGTGTTCGCCCAGGTCGAGGCGCGTCGTTGGGTGGCCGACGACATGCTGGCACTTGAGCTGCGCTGCAATGGCAATGCGCGTGACTGGCGTGCCGGGCAGCATGTTCAGCTGTATCTGGAGCAGGACGGCGTGCGTCACGGGCGCAGTTACAGCCTGACCAGGGTGACGGCCGACGGGCGTATCGAGCTTGCGGTTAAGCGCCAGCCGGGCGGACGCCTGTCCAATCGGCTGCTCGATCATCTGGCGGTTGGCGAGGTGATCGAGCTGGGCCAGGCCTTCGGTGATTTTGCCTGGCCGCAGGAGCCGGGTGCCGTGCTGTTGCTGGCAGCCGGCAGCGGCATCACACCGCTGCTCGGCCTGCTGCGCGAAGCCCTGGCGCGGGGCTTCGCTGCGCCGGTGACGCTGCTGCATCAGGTGCGGCGCCAGGGGCAGCAGGCCTTTGCCGAGGAGTTGCTGGCGTTGGCTGCGCGCTATAACACCTTCCAGGTGCTGTGGGTTTTCAGTGGCGAGGGTGATCGCCTGTCGGCTGAACGGCTGGCGGCGCTGCCGGGCGAGCACCTGCGGGTTTGCGGCCCGCGTGGTTTCGTCGAGCAGGCGTGCGGCTGGTGGCGCGACGCCGGGCGTGGTGACAGCCTGCAGGCGGAAAGCTTCAGCCCGCTGCCGGTGCTGGCCGAGGCCAATACCAGCGAGGTTCGTCTGCGCTTTGCGCGCAGTGGCCAGCAGGTTGCGGGCAACGGCAGCGCCAGCCTGCTGGAGCAGGCCGAGGCCAGCGGGCTGCGCCCGGCTCATGGCTGTCGCCAGGGCATCTGCACCAGTTGTACCTGTCTGCTGCTGGCCGGCTCGGTGCGCGATCTGCGCAGCGGCGAGCTGTTCGCCGAACCCAATCAACCCATTCGCTTGTGCGTCAGCGCCCCGCATGGGGATGTGGAGATCGACCTGTGACGACCCGCCTCGACCGTGAACTGAGCCCCGCCGAACTCGAAGCCTTCGGCCAGGAGCTGGATGCCCTGCGCCGGCGCACCCTGGCCGATCTGGGCGAAGCCGATGCGCGATACATTCGCCGCGTACGCGCGGCCGTGCGCGGCTGCTGCTGGACTGGTCGCGCGCTGCTGATGCTCGGCTGGTTCCCGCCGACCTGGCTGCTCGGCACCCTGCTACTGGGCCTGGGCAAGATCCTCGAGAACATGGAGCTGGGCCACAACGTCATGCACGGCCAGTACGACTGGATGAACGATCCGGAATTCGCCGGGCGCCAGTACGAGTGGGACATCGTCGGGCCGGCCGATTTCTGGCGGCATACGCATAACCACGTGCATCACACCTACACCAACGTGCTGGGCATGGACGATGACGTCGGCTACGGTGTGGTGCGCCTGTTCCCCGAGCAGCGCTGGAAGCCTTTCTACCGCTGGCAGCCGCTGTGGGTGACGATCCAGGCACTGCTGTTCCAGTACGCCGTGGCCATCCAGCACCTGCGCCTGGACAAGCTGGTCAAGGGGCGCATCAGCAAGGAGGAAGTGAAGCCGCTGGCACGTCGGTTCGGCGCCAAGCTGGCGCGGCAGTGGGGCAAGGACTATCTGGCGTTTCCGCTGCTGGCCTTGCTGCTCGGTGCCAATGTCATGGCCGTGCTGACCGGTAATCTGGTGGCCAATCTGCTGCGCAATCTATGGACCTTTCTGGTGATCTTCTGCGGCCATTTCACTGAAAGGGCGGCGGTCTTTGCGCCCGAAATATTGCAAGAGGAGACGCGCGGGCACTGGTATCTGCGGCAACTGCGCGGCTCGAGCAACCTGTCCGGTGGGCCGCTGCTGCATATTCTGACCGGCAACCTCAGCCATCAGATCGAGCATCACCTGTTCCCGGATCTGCCGGCGCGGCGCTATGCCGAGTTGGCACGTGAGGTGCGCCTGATCGCCGAACGTTACGGCCAGCACTACAACAGCGGGACCCTGTGGGGGCAGTTCGCGACCGTTCTGCGGCGCATCTGGATCTACCGTTTGCCCACTGCCGGGGTGGCGTGAGTGACTCGGTTGAGCCAGTTACGGGTATGAAAAAGCCCGGCTTGGGCCGGGCTTGTGGGTGTTGCAACAGCACTCAAACCGTACGGCCGCGCTGCTCGATCAGACGATCGGAGCCGCCTTCGGCCAACTGAACACGTTGGGCACCCGGGGTGCGCTCATAGCCGCCTTCGGCCAACTGCACGCGCTGAGCACCGGGGGTACGTTCGTAGCCGCCTTCGGCCAGTTGAACACGCTGAGCACCGGGAGTGCGTTCATAGCCGCCCTCAGCCAGCTGAACGCGCTGTGCACCCGGCGTACGCTCATAACCACCTTCTACCAGTTGAACGCGCTGGGCACCGGGGGTGCGGTCGGCGCCGTCTTCGGCCAGCGGGGCGACGGGTTGCTGTTGGACCTGGCTGTCCTTGGCTTCACCCACCAGAGGGAAGGGGGCGCTGCTAGGGGCGGCGAATACACTGGTGGTCATCAGGCTCAGGGCCAGGGCTGCAAGGCTAAGTTGAGTTTTCATGTCGTTCTCTCCGTTGGGGAGTAATAAGTGGCTTCGGAGCCAATTCTTGAGGACATGAGCGAAGATAAGAACTTGACTGACCTGATAGTGAACATCGATCCCCTCAATACTTGATCGGGGCGCTCTATCTCGGTACTTCTGGCGGAGTGTCAAGCCTGGCGGCGGCTGTTTCGCAAGGCGTCGCGCTGAGCCTTCGGCACGCGTATGCTTGGCGGCCCTCGCGGGTCGAGCTCGATCCGTCCTCTTCAGCAGTCCCAGGAGGCCGCTTCAGCCATGCTCGCCGCACAGGCCATTCTGCCGATCTTCGCTCTGATCGTTCTCGGCTATCTGCTCGGCTGGCGCCAGTGGCTCACCACCGAGTCGGCGGCCGGTCTGGCCAACATCACCTTCAAGCTGTTCATGCCGACGCTGCTGTTCGCCGGCATCGCCAAGGCATCGCTTGCCGAGGGCCTGTCGCCTGTGTTGCTGCTGGCGTACTACCTGCCGGTACTGTTGGTGTTCGCGCTGGTCAATGCGCTGGCGCACTGGCGCCGTGGTACGGCGACGCCGCTGGGGCTGGTGGCGGCGTTCTCCAACAACGTACTGGTCGGCATCCCGCTGATCGCCAGCCTGATGGGTAATGACGGCCTGCTCTACGTGTTCGCCATTCTGGTGTTTCACAGCCTCACGCTATTTTCCCTGCACAGCTTTTACGCCGCCTTTGGCAGCCAGGAGCGCGTCGACGGCCGTGCACTTCTGAAGAACCTGGCCAACCCGATGATCATCGGTCTGGGATTGGGGGCGCTGCTCAACCTGTCCGGACTGCAGGTGCCGGAAAGCCTGTGGCGTGCAGTCACGTGGCTGGGCCAGGCTGCGTTGCCCTGCGCGCTGATCGTGCTCGGTGCCAGCCTGTCGCGCTATCGTTTGCGTCCTACCGGTGAAGCCTGGGGTGTGGCGTTGGCCAAACTGCTGCTGTTCCCGGCACTGGTCTGGTGGCTCAGCGGCCAGCTTCCCGGTCTCAACGAGACCGCGCGCAGCGTGCTGGTGTTGCTCGCTGCCTGCCCCAGCGGGGTCAACGTGATGGCGTTTGCCCGCTCGGCCGAAGACAGCCGTAGCGTCAGCGCGGCGATTTCCCTGTCCACGCTATTGGCGGCGATTTCCCTGCCGCTGTGGATGCTGCTGGTCGGGTTCTGATTGCTCTGTCTGGCGATTCCCTCTTCCGGGCGATAGGCGTGTTCGCAGTGGCCGGCTAGCATCGCGCTTCCGCTCTGTTCAGGACTGCCCAGATGAAACGCCTCGCCCATGTGCTGCTCGGCCTGTTGCTGGTATTCGGGCTGACCCTCGCCGCTTTCGTCGCCCTCAACTGGGCGCCGGACCGTCCTCTGGACGAGCTCAAGGCCCGCTGGGCGCCACCGCCATCACAGTTCGTCGACATCAATGGAATGTCGGTGCACCTTCGTGATCAGGGGCGACGCGATGACCCCGAGCCTATCCTGCTGCTGCACGGCACGTCGGCCAGCCTGCACACCTGGGAAGGCTGGGTGAAGGAACTGGCCCCACGGCGCCGGGTGATTAGTGTGGATCTGCCCGGCTTCGGCCTCACCGGGCCATTCGCCGATGGCGATTACCACGTCGAGCACTACACGGCGTTTCTCCTCGCCCTGCTCGATCATCTACGGGTGAAGCGTGTCGTGCTGGTCGGCAACAGTTTCGGTGGCCAGTTGGCCTGGCGCTTTGCCCTGGCCCATCCCGAACGTAGTGCACGCCTGGTGCTGGTGGACGCGGCCGGCTATCCGCGCAACGCCGAGTCTGTACCGATAGGCTTTCGCCTGGCAGGCATCCCGGCCTTGGCGCCGCTGATGAGCCGCTTGTTGCCGCGGAGCATGATCGAGTCGAGCGTGCGCAACGTTTATGGCGATCCGGACAAAGTCGACGTTGAACTGGTCGAACGCTACTACCAACTGACGTTGCGCGAGGGGAACCGCCAGGCCTTGCGCCAGCGCTTCGCTCAGGCCCCCAGCGGCGAGCTGCACGAGCGTATCGGCGAACTGCAATTGCCGACGTTGATCATCTGGGGCGCGCGTGACCGGCTGATTCCTCCGGACAATGCCGAGCGCTTCGCCGCTGACATCGAGGACAGCCAACTGGTGCTGTTCGATGACCTTGGCCATGTGCCCCAAGAGGAGGACGCACTGCGCACCGTTGCAGTGCTGGCTGCCTTTCTGCTGCGCTGAGGCTCTAGCACGGTACTTTCCAAGTGCTTGATTTTGTTCGATGAAAGGCTTGCCGCTAATGGCTGGCGCGTTTCCTGCTTTGGCTCGGCGGGGCAGTTGGCTTTGGCGAATCTTCGTCTAGGCTGACGGGATAACGAACAAAAACAGCAGGAAACTGCATGCGCAAGGGCATTAGAGCTTTCGTCCGGGTCGTGGACGCATTCAACCTGAGGGTCGGGCGTTTCGCCATGTACCTGATCTTCGCCATGCTGGCGGTGCTGCTGTATTCCTCGATCAGCAAGACCTTCTTCACGCCGTCGATCTGGACCCTGGAAAGCGCCCAGTTCCTCATGGTCGCCTACTTCCTGCTCGGCGGCGCCTACTCGATGCAACTCGACGCCCATGTGCGCATGGACCTGGCCTACAGCCGCTGGTCGCCACGCACCCGCGCCGTGGTCGATGCGATCACCGTGTTGATGCTGATCTTCTATCTGGTGATGCTGCTGATCGGCGGCATTTCCTCCACCGACTACGCCATCGAATACAAGGAGACCAGCTATTCGGCCTGGTCGCCCTATATGGCGCCGATCAAGATTGTCATGTGCTTCGGCATCGCGCTGATGCTGCTGCAGGCCATCGCCACCTTCTTCAAGGATGTTTACGCCGCCCGTGGGGAGACGCTGTGATGAGCTATGAGCTGATCGCGTTGCTGATGTTCTCCTCGATGATGTTGTTGTTGCTCACCGGCAAGCGGGTGTTCGGTGCCATCGGTTTCGTCGCGGCGGCTGCCGCCCTGCTGCTATGGGGCGACGGCGGTTCGGAGATGGCCTTCAGTGCAGCCATGAAGCTGATGAAGTGGTACCCGCTGCTGACCCTGCCGATGTTCGTGTTCATGGGGTACATGCTCTCCGAGTCGGGTATTGCCGAAGACCTCTACAAGATGTTCCACGTCTGGATGGGGCCACTGCCGGGCGGTCTGGCCATCGGCACCATCTTCCTCATGGTGGCGATCTCGGCGATGAACGGCCTGAGCGTGGCGGGCATGGCCATTGGCGCCAGCATCGCCTTGCCCGAGCTGCTCAGGCGTGGCTACGACAAGATCATGATTACCGGGGTGATCCAGGCCGGGAGTTCGCTCGGTATTCTGATCCCGCCCAGCGTGGTACTGGTGCTCTACGGCATGATCGCGCGCCAGCCGGTGGGCCAGCTGTGGCTGGCCGGGGCGATTCCGGGCCTGATGATGGCCGGCATGTTCATGCTCTACATCGCCATTCGCTGCCGCCTGCAGCCGCAGCTCGGCCCGGCCCTTTCAAAGGCCGAGCGCGAGCAGATCAGCATGCAGGAGAAGCTGCGCCTGCTCAGCGCCGGGCTGGTACCGGTGTTCATCTTCCTGTCGATGACCGGGCTGTTCCTGATGGGCTACACCAGCCTGGTGGAAAGCTCGGCGGTCGGTGCAGCCGCCGCGACCCTGGCGGCGCTGTTCAAGGGGCGCCTGAGTGGCAAGGTGATGGAGGAGACACTGCGTAAGACGCTCGCCATCAGCTGCATGTTCATGTGGATCATCCTTGCAGCCCTGTGCTTCGGTGCGGTGTTCGACGGTCTCGGCGCGGTCCGCGCCATCGAGAACTTCTTCGTCGACAGTTTGCATCTGGGCCCCTGGCAGATCCTCATCCTGATGCAGATCTCGTTCATCGTGATGGGCATGTTCCTCGATGACACTGCCATGCTGGTGATCGTCGCGCCTCTGTACATTCCGCTGGTCGGTGCCTTGGGCTTCGATCTGATCTGGTACGGCGTGCTCTACACCATCACCTGCCAGATCGCCTACATGACCCCGCCATTCGGCTACAACCTGTTCCTCATGCGCGCGATGGCTCCGCCTGAAGTGTCCCTGCGCGACATCTACGTCTCGGTCATCCCCTTCGTCATCATCATGGCCCTGGCTCTGGCCCTGGTCATGGTCTTCCCACAGCTGGCGCTGTGGTTGCCGCAGCTGCATTACGGCAGCTGATCAACGGGATCGGCGCGCTCTGCGCGCCAGCAGTCGAGCCGGCTTGCCCGGCCACTGGAAAGGCCGTCAACCCTGGCGGCACAAGCGGTTGTATTGCATCTGCATCGACACTATCGGAGAGACCAGCATGAGTACGAGACGCGATTTCCTGAAAACCGCTGCGGTCGGCACCGCCGCCCTCGGTTCGGCGCACATCTACGCCGCCGAACCGAAGAAGATCACCTGGCGCCTGCAGACCTACGCCGGCGCGGCGCTGGCCGAGCACGTGATCAAACCCTCGATCGATGCCTTCAACAAGGCGGCCAATGGTCAGATGGAGATCAAGCTGTACTTCGCTGACCAACTGGTGCCCACCGGCGAGCTGTTTCGCGCCATGCAGCGCGGCACCATCGACGCGGTGCAGAGCGACGACGACTCGATTGCCGCACCGGTGGACGTCTCGGTGTTCGGTGGCTACTT